>JBKDZN010000239.1:0-3504 GCA_047971245.1 Acidimicrobiales bacterium | reverse complement strand
AGGTCAACAAGCTCGACCGGTTCGACATCGACTACGCCCTGTGCATGTACTGCGGGATCTGTGTCGAGGTGTGCCCGTTCGAGGCCCTGTTCTGGAGCCCGGAGTTCGAGTACTCCGAGCCCCGGATCGCCGACCTGCTCCACGACAAGACCCGTCTCGGCGAGTGGATGGAAACCGTCCCCGACTTCGAATCCTACGAGGCCGGCTCGGAGGCCAAGGTGAAGAAGGTGCCCCGATGATCGGGCTGCTGGCCCAGACCGGCCTGTCCTCCACCGAGACCGCGGTGGCCAACGGCTTCTTCTTCGTGATCGGCGCCGTGGCCGTGGTCGCGGCGCTGAAGATGGTCACGGTCACCAATGTGGTGCACGCCGCGCTCTATCTGCTGGTGGTCCTCACCGCGGTCGCCGGGGTGTACGTGTTCGCCGGAGCCGAGTTCGTGGCCGTCACCCAGGTACTGGTCTATCTCGGTGCGGTCATGGTCCTGGTCCTGTTCGGGGTCATGCTCACCCGGGCCAAGATCGGGGTCGAGACCGACCTCGACCACGAGCAGCGCTGGCTCGGCGCGCTCGTCTCGGTCGGCCTGCTCGCCGTCATGGGGTACGCCCTCTGGGACGGTTTCGGCCGGACGAAGCTGCCGGCCGAACTGGCCCCCCAGACCACCGCCCAGGTGGCCGACGAGATCTTCTCGAATTACATCGTCCCCTTCGAGGCGCTGTCGGTTCTGCTGCTGGCCGCCCTGATCGGGGCCGTGGTCGTGGCCCGGTGGGATTGACCCGTGTACCTGAACCAGTTCCTGTTCCTCGCCGCGGCCCTGTTCTGCATCGGCGTCTACGGCGTCCTCGTCCGGAAGAACGGCGTCCTGGTGTTGATGTCGATCGAGCTGATCCTCAACTCGGTCAACATCAACCTGGTCGCCTTCGGTGCGTACACCGGCCACATCGGTGGCCAGGTCTTCGCCCTGTTCGTGATCGCCGTCGCGGCCGCGGAGGTCGGCGTCGGGCTGGCCATCGTGTTGCTGATCTACCGCAACCGGCGCAGTATCGACGTCGCCCAAGCCGACCTGCTCCGAGGCTGAGAGGAACCCAACGTTGTTTGCGCTCGAAGCCGCTGAGACGGCCACGCCCTGGCTCTACCAGAACGCATGGGTGATCCCGGCGTTGCCGGCCGCCTCGTTCGTGCTGATCCTCCTGTTCGGCAAGCGGTTCCCGCTGAAGGGGGCCGAGATCGGCATCACCGCCGTGCTGGCCGCGTTCGTGCTCGCCATCCTCACCTCGTTCACCTGGATCGGCGACATCCAGTCCGAGGAGACCGGCGGGGACGAACACGCCGCCGCCGTAGCGGAGACCGCCGGCACCGACACCGAGCTCGCCGCCTCGGCCGACCCCGGTGCCACCGGAACCGAGCTGGCCACCGAGGCCGAGGGCGAGGACCACGGCGCGGCCCGGGGCGAGCGGGTGGTCACCGAGCGCCGCTGGTTCGGCAGCGGGTCGTTCGAGTTCCACATCGGGACGATCGTCGACGGCCAGTCGGCGATGCTGCTGTTCGTCGTCACCTTCATCTCCTCCCTGGTCCACATCTACTCCACCGACTATGTGGCCGGTGACCGGCGCTACACCCACTACTTCGCCTTCCTGTCGTTGTTCACCGCGTCGATGCTGTTCATGGTGCTGTCGTCCAGCACCCTCCAGCTGATCGTGGGCTGGGAGCTGGTCGGGGTGTGTTCGTTCGCCCTGATCGGCCATTGGTGGGAGGAGAAACCCAACTCCGACGCCGCCCTCAAGGCCTTCCTCACCAACCGGGTCGGGGACATCGGGCTGCTGATCGGCATGATCACGCTGTACTTCGCGGCCGGGAACACCTTCGACATCGTCACCATCAACGCCATGGCCGTGGCCGGCGAGATCGACCAGACCCTGCTCACCGTGGCCGCGGTCTGCCTGATGGCGGCGGTCATGTCGAAATCGGGCCAGTTCATCCTCCACACCTGGTTGCCCGACGCCATGGCCGGACCCACCCCGGTCTCGGCCCTGATCCACGCCGCCACCATGGTGGTGGCCGGGGTCTACATGATCGGCCGCCTCTACCCGGTGTTCTGGTACGGCCTGTCGATCGAGGGCTCCACCCTCAACCTCATGGCCTTCATCGGTGCCCTCACCACGGTCGGTGGCGGCCTGCTGGCGTTCGTCCAGCGCGACATCAAGAAGGTCCTCGCCTACTCGACGGTGTCCCAGCTCGGCTACATGGTGCTGGCGTTGGGCTGCGGGGCCTACACCGCGGGCATGTTCCACCTGTTCACCCACGCCTTCTTCAAGGCCTGCCTGTTCCTCGGGGCCGGCTCGGTGAGTCACGCCTGCCACCACAGCTTCGACATGAAGGCCGACATGGGCGGCCTCCGCAAGCCCATGCCCATCACCTTCTGGACCTTCGTGATCGGATCGCTCGCCCTGGCCGGCATCCCTCCCCTGGCCGGGTTCTGGTCGAAGGACGAGATCCTCGCCGGCGCCGGGGTGTGGCCCGGCACCGACGGCAACGGCACCTACTACCTGCCGTTCGTGTTCGGGATGATCACCGCCGGGCTCACCGCCGCCTACATGACCCGGACGGTCTGGCTCACCTTCTTCGGCGAGTACCGGGGTCACACCCACCCGCACGAGTCCGGCCCCCGGATCACCGCCCCGCTGGTCATCCTGGCCTTCATGGCCTCGGTGGTCGGGTTCCTCAACCTGCCCGGCCCGTTCGTCAGCGCCCTGGGTCTGCCCGAAGGGATCGCCCACCGGTTCGAGGACTGGGTGGAACCGTCCGGCATCGCCAGCTTCCCCCCGATCCACCACGCCAACCCCAGCCTGTCGCTGGCCATCGTGGCCACCCTGCTGGCCCTCGGCTCCGGTTTCGTGGTGCTGCGGTACTACCAGCGGCTCTACGCCAAGGATCCGATGGCGAGCGAGTACACCGACGGGCTCCGGTCGCGCAGCAGCCTGGCCGCCACCGGCTACCGGGTGCTCGAGAACAAGTACTACCTCGACTGGCTCTACAACGACGTGATCGTGGCCTTCGTCAAGGGCCCCCTCGCCCGGGCCGCGGTCTGGATCAACCAGAACGTGCTCGACGGGATCGTCAACCTGGTCGGCAGGGCCAGCGTCCTCACCGGTCGTTTCATCTACCGCTACATCGACCAGGGCGTGGTCGACGGTGCGGTCAACGGCTCCGGTCGAACCGCCGAGGAATCCGGCCAACTGCTCCGTCACGTGCAGACCGGCCAGATCCGCCAGTACGCCACCCTGATGTTCGGCGCCGCCACGGTGCTGGCCGTCGTGTTCATCTTCATCTCGGGGGCGTCATGACCGTCACCCCCGAGATCCCCGCTGCGGCACCCGCCCCCAGCGTCCAGACCCTGTCCACCACAACCGGGAACACAGTTGCATGACCGACTTCCTCAATACCTGGGGCATCACCGCCATGGTCTTCATCCCCCTCCTGGGGGCGGCCATCATGCTGGTGGTGCCG
>JBKDZN010000238.1:0-15885 GCA_047971245.1 Acidimicrobiales bacterium | reverse complement strand
GCGACCAGGGCGGCGATGATGTTGGTGATGGTCTGGCTCTTGCCGGTCCCGGGTGGTCCCTGGATGATGAACGAATCCCCCCTGAGGGCCCGCCGCACCGTCCGGGCCTGGGCGTCGTCGGCCGGCAGGACGAGCAGCAGGGTGGGGTCGAGTGGCTCGACCTGATCACTTCCGGCGCCCGCCGGATCGGGTTGGAACAGGGTCTCGAACGGGGTGGCGGTGACGTCGAACCCATCGCCGTGGAGGACGTGGTCGTAGTCGCGGGCCAGGCTGGTACGGCGTGACCCGAGCATGGTGAGGGTGACGCTGCACAGGTCGACCTGCCAACGATCGGCGGTGATCTGCCCGGTGGCCATGCTGTAGGTCTCCGACGTCCGGACCTCGGGCCGGTCGGCCGGAGGTCCGTCGAGGCCGGGCCCGCCCGGCCCTCCATCGCCACCCGGGTCGTGGTTGAGGGCGGTGGTTCGGGGCCGGGGGGCGGCCCCGGACAGGTCCCGCAGGGGGAGTTCCTCCGGGCGGACGAACCGGGTGTAGAGGGCGTGCCCGAGGGGGCGCCAGTCGGCGGGGTCGTAGCTGAAGTCCTGGCGCCGCCAGCGACCGGACGAGGCCATGCTGCGGGCCCGCCGACGACGGTAGTTGTCGACCCGGAGTTGGGCCCGGCGGCGGAGCAGGTCGATCCGGGGTTTGTCGATGCGCTCGATCGTCAACGCCGGCGAGCTGATCCGGGCCCGTCGTACCAGGTCGTCGACGAAGGCGGCGATGGCGGCGTCGTCGGTGGCCACGGTTTCGGGCAGGACGATGTCGAAACGGGTGGCGAAGACGTGCCGGAGGACCGGGTTGACCGTGGCGTCGTCGTGGGCGGCGTCCAGGCGGTAGCGGGTCTCGATCCCCTTCTTGCGAACCAGGGTGGCCGCCACGGTGAGCAGTGGTGAGACGACGACCTCCGCGGCCTCCCGGTCGTACCAGCGGAGGAAGGCGATGATGAGTCGGAGCCGTCCGTGCCCGGTTTCCATCGTCGTCCGGCGTTCGTCGTTGATCAGCTTGTCGAGTGCCGGCGCCAGGTAGGCGGCTTCCTCGAACCGGCACCATCGGGCCAGGTCGACCGCGCCGGCGCGCAGCGCCTTCGACACCGGCTCGGTCCAGGTCAGGAGATCCCCGGGTTTGATGCGCTCCACGTTCAGCATCAGGGGAACGGAGGCCTCGGTGAGGGGCACGCTGGAAGCAGTGGGCCGGTAGTACAGCTCCCGGTTGCGGCGGGAGGTGTCGAACACCCGGTCCCGGAGGACGGTCAGTACGGCCTGCCGCCAGTCCCGGTCGGGAAGGTAGGCGGCGCCCAGGTCGAGATCGGCGGGCAGGTCGCGGTGGTGCTCGAACCGGGCGATCACCTGGGTCAGGTCGGGGGGCCGCCGTGACCGGTCGGGGTCGACCATCTCGGCGAGGACGCTTCCCAGCACCGGGTGGAGCTCCGGGTTGAGGCGGCTGGGGGTGCGGTAGTGCTCGGCCAGGGCGTCAGCCCCGTCCGGCGAGTCCAGGTCGATCCCGTAGGCGTAACTCGACAGCCACAGGCCGGCGAGGGCGATGTCGGTCAGCTCGTCGTGGTGGCCGTGGAGCTGCTCCCACACCCGGTAGCCGAGGACGAACACCGGTCGGGTGGGTGGCCCGGCGTCGGGTTCGACGACGTCACGGCGGGTGAGGCGGTCCGGCGGGGAGGTCCCACGGAGATCGGCGTCCCGCCGGGCACCGACGATGACGCCGGCTCCGTGGGCGGCCGCGGTCACCGCCTCGACGGCGGCCCGGTTCGACGCCTCGTTCGCCGCTTGGCTGGTGCGAACCGAGAGCCGCTCGCCGTCGTAGTCGAGGGCGGACACCCCGGCTGTGCCGGTGACGAGGCCGCGCCGGTGGAGGTCCTCGATCTGGTGGAGGAGGGGAAGCCCTACGGCCACGAGATCCCCGGAGTCGGGGAGGTCGGCCACGGTGGCCTCGCTGAAGAGCCGGGCGAACGTCACCGGCCCCCACCGTTGGCCCGGCCGGCCGGGCGGCCGTTGGCCCGGCCCAGGATCCGTTCGAACTCGTCGGCCACGCCCAGGCGGTCGGCCTCCCCGGCCAGGGCCCTGATCTCGTCGAGACCGCCCGATCCGTCCTCGCTCAGGGCGATGTCGACCAGGATCGCCGCTGCCAGCCATCGGACCGAGGCCTCGTGGTCGGCCAGTTCACCGTCGCCGATCGGGGCGGCGTCGGCGACGGCGAGGTCGGGGTAGGAACGAATGTAGGTGTCGACCCCGTCGGTGGTCTCCCCATCCCCGAGGTCCGCAGCGGCGGCGGCGCCGCTGCGCAGCACCCGGGCGGTGAGCTCCCGGAGCCGGAGTTGGCCGAGCAGGTCGAGCCGGTCGAGATCGTCGGGTCCGCTGATCAGGGCGGCGATGGTGGCCGCCGAGGTACCCCGGTTGCGGGCTTCGAGGCAGGCCACCCGGATGTGGAGCTCGGGGTGGGTCCAGGCCTGGCTGGCCGCGGCGTCCAGCTCCAGGATCTCGGCGGCCTGGCGGAGGTAGGCGTCGGCCTCGACGTGGCGGATCCCGGCGTTGACCTTGACGATCGAGGTCACCACCGTCGCCGTGTTCCCGGTCAATTCGGCGGACGCGGCGTCGGCCCACACCTCGGTGTGGAGCCGCAGCCGCCGGGCCGTCTCCACCACGGCGTCTGCCGCGGTTGGTTCCGAGGCCAGGCGGTGGACCAGGTGGTCCAGGACGAGGTATCGGCCGTGGTCGCGGTGCCACAGCTCCACGTGGGCCAGCTCGTGGGCCAGGACGGCGAACGCCTCGTCGGCGGTGAGGAGGTCGAGCAGGTCGCCGGAGAAGACCACATGGATCCGGTCGTTGAGCGGGAACACGCGGGCGTTGCCGCCCTCACTGTTGAGCTCCTGGTAGAGGACGATCGGCTGGTCGATCCCGAGCCGGTCGGCGAGCAGGGTGGCGTGGCCGGCGAGGACGTCGTGCGCCCCGCCGTCGAGCCGGTAGGCCGATTTGAGCAGCTCCACCTCGGCCGAGGGGTCCTGGCGGTCGGCGACCGTGCTCGACCCGGCGAACCAGGCCCACAACTCGGGTTCGGAGCCTTCGAGGTGATCGGCCAGCTCCCGGTGGTAGGAAGGAGTGGTGACGTCGCCGGGCTCGAGCACGCTGCCGTCCTCCCGCTCCATCGTGGTCAATCGGCTCGGCGTCTGATGGTAGCGAGGCCGGTTACCGAAGTCGGTCCGGCCCGAGAGGAGCGCCGACATGACCGATCAGCACCGTCTTCCCGATCAGCACCGTCTTCCCGACGGCTTCGTCCTGGTCCGCACCACCGACGTGTTCGACAATGACACGGTGCCCGCCGGCCTCCTGCGCGCCCACCGGGTGGCCGACTCGGTGTGGGGCCGGCTCGTGGTGCACGAGGGCACCGTCCGGTTCGTCTTCGAGGACCGGCCCGCTGCGCCGGTGGTGGTGACGGCCGGTGGGCACGTCGTCATCCCACCGGCCCGGCCTCACCATGTCGAGCTCGAGGGCCCGGCCCGATTCGCGGTCGAGTTCTACCGGGCCGAGACGCCGACGCCCGATACGGCCACGGGGCCGGAGAGCACCGGCCTGGCCTGATCCTCACCGGTCGGTCCACCGGGCCACGTTGGGCAGGACCACGTCCGGTTCGGGCACGGCGTCAACCAGGATCTGGTGATACCAGCATTCCTCGGCCGACCGGAGCACGGTGCCGGGATACTTGGCCCGGTAGACGTCGAGGTCGATGCCGGCGCCGGACGACAGTTCGGGGAGGAGGTCGGCGGTGCCGCTCCCCTCGTCGAACAGGGCCTTGTCCCGCCACACCACCTCGGCGGGCAGGAGGTCCTCCACGGCCCGGCGCAGCACGGCTTTCTCGAGCCCGCCGGTGGCGGGCATCCGCAGCTCGGGTGGGATGGACAGGGCGGTGGCGATCAGGTCGGTGTCGAGGAACGGGACCCGGGCCTCCAGGGAGTGGGCCATGGTCAGCCGGTCGACCCGCTGGAGGTTCACATGGTGGAGCTCGCCGAGGGCCCGGCGGGCATCCGCGTGGAGCTCGGCCGGGGTGGCGATGTCCTTGTGGTACGTGTAGCCGGCGAACAGCTCGTCGGCCCCTTCGCCGGTCATGACCACCTTGACGTGCCGGGCGGCCAGGCGGGCGGTGAAGTAGGTGGGTACGGCGCTGCGCACCAGGTCCTGATCGAACGATTCCAGGGCGCCGACGATGGCCGGGAGGTGGTCGACGATCTCGTCCCGGTCGAGGAGGTATTCGTGGTGGACGGTGCCGAGGTGGTCGGCGACCAGGCGGGCGGCGGCGATGTCGGGACTGCCGGGGAGGCCGACGGAGAAGGTGTGGAGCTCGTCGACGTGGCGTCGCAGCAGGGCCACGATGGCGCTGGAGTCGAGACCACCGGACAGGAACGCCCCGACCGGGACGTCGGCCATCATGCGCCGCACCACCGAGGTCTCCAGGGCGTCGCGGATCCGGCGGGCGTGGAGGTCGAGGCTGCCGGGGATCGGCTGGGGGTCGGGCACGGTCCAGTAGCGGCGGCTGCCCTGGTCGGAGCTCCACACACTGCCCGGGGCCAGGGCCTCCACCCCGGTGGTGCCGGCGGGGAACGCCCGGAGCTCGCTGGCGAAGATGAGCTGATCGTCGAAGGTGCCGACGTACAGGGGTTTGATGCCGAGCGGGTCCCGGCCCAGCACCAGCTTCTCCTCGACGGCGAGGGCGAAGGCGAACATGCCGGTGAGCCGGTCGACGGTGTCCTCACCCCGGTCGGCGATCAGGTTGAGGATCACCTCGTTGTCGCTGCCGGTGCCGAACAGCCGGGTGGAGGCCAGCTCGGCGCGGAGCTGGGGGGCGTTGTAGACTTCACCGTTGCCGACCAGGACGGCGTCGTGGTGGATCAGGGGCTGGTCGCCCCCGTGGAGATCCACGATGCTGAGCCGCCGGTGGCCGAGGGTTCCGTGACCGTCGATGGCGTACATCCCCGCCGCGTCCGGGCCCCGGTGGGCGAGCCGGTCGAGCATGCCGGCCACCACCCCCGGCTGATACGACGTCCAGGTTCCGGCGATACCACACATGACACCGTGGCTACCCCGGGCGACCCGCCCGGCACAAGAGGCGGGCCCGGCTGGTCACGCGCTGTTCACACCGCCCACACACCGGGGCAACACAGCTCGTGGAGCATCCGTCCATGGGAGCGCACCTCGTAGGGGAACGTGGCCGGGGACAGCACCTCGTGGAACCGGCTCGGCCGTGCGGCTGCGGGGCCGGGCGGGGAGAACGACGGGACCGGGCCCGGGGGCCCGACGTGGTGGTGTGGGAGGCCGAGGGCCTGGTGGACAAGCGGGTGGGTTACGGGGCGGCGCTGGCGTCACGCCTGGCTGCGGACGGGTTCGGGGTGACCACGGTGCCCCTCACCGAGCGGCCCCCGAACGCGATCGAGCTGTCGGCGCCGGTCCATGTGCTCAGCGGCGGGAACACCGGGGTCGACGCCGCGGTCGGCTGGTTGGCCGAGGCCCGGGTGGCCCTGGCCGTGGTGCTGGAACGGGCCCGGGCCGGCGACGCCGTGGTGACCGGTATCTGCTTCGGTTCCCAGCTCATCGCCGATGTGCTCGCCGGCCCCGCTGCGGTGTGGGAGCATCCCGCCGGCATCCAGGTGGGCCTGGTGGAGGCCTACGAGGTGGCCGGGCACACGGCGGGGCCGGCCGGGTCGCCGCACGTGGTGTCCTCGTTCCATTACCACGGGGTACGCCGGGCGGCGGTCGAGGCCGTCGGGGGCCGGGTGGTCATCGATTCGGAACGGACCGAGGTGCAGGCCTTCGAGGTCGGGGTGGGGGTGCGCGGCGTCCAGTTCCATCCCGAGCTGACCCCGCGGAGCATGGCCGCCACCGTCCGGGCCAACGTCGACGCGATCGGCCGCTACGGGGGCTGCCCCCGCCGGGCCGGGCGGTCGATCCTGGCCGGTCGCCGGCACTGGAGCGACGGCCTGTGGCGCCGGTTCGTGGCCGACCCGGCGGCCGAGATCCTGCGGCGCCGGGCCTGCCGGTGTACCGGGGCGGGCGCGGCCGCGGCATGATCATGGGACCGGTGGGGCCGATCCCGCCGGTCCCTGGGATGGGACTGCCCGCGAGGAGTGCACGGCCATGAGTGACGCCAAGGACCGGAACGACCGGGTGATCCCGGTGGTCGTGCCCGACCCGGCCTGAGCCGCACCATGACCGATCGGCTCCTCCTGGCCATCGAGACCTCGTGTGACGAGACTGCGGCCGCCGTCGTCACCGACAAGCTCCAGGTGCGTTCCAGCGTGGTCTGGAGCCAGATCGAACTCCACCAGGAGTTCGGTGGGGTGGTGCCGGAGGTGGCCAGCCGGGCCCACCTCGACGCCATCGACGTGGTCATCCCCCGGGCCCTGGAGGAGGCCGGTGTCTCCCCGGCCGACCTGAAGGGCATTGCCGTCACCCGGGGCCCGGGCCTGAACGGGCCGTTGCTGGTGGGGGTGTCGGCGGCCAAGGCGCTCGGCCTGGCCTGGGGGCTGCCGGTGGTGGGGGTGAATCACCTGGTCGGCCACCTGATGTCGGCCTATCTCGACCGTCCGACCGAGCCCGCCTACCCGGCGGTGATGCTGCTGGTCTCGGGTGGGCACTGCCTGCTGGCCGAACTCGGCGGGCCCGGCTCCTACCGGGTGATGGGTGGCACCGTCGACGATTCGGTGGGTGAGGCGTACGACAAGATCGCCCGATACCTCGGGCTCGGGTACCCCGGCGGCCCGATCGTCGATCGCCTCGCTGCGGGGGCCGCCCCGGCCACCCGGCTGCCGAGACCGATGATCGACGACGGCCTGGACTTCTCCTTCTCCGGCCTCAAGACGGCCACGATCCGCTACGCCCGGCGCAACCCGACGGTCGGGGTCGACGCCATCAGCGCGGCGTTCGTGGACGCCTGCATGGAGGTGCTGGTCACCAAGTCCGAACGGGCGTTACGGCTCGTCGACGGCCGGTCGTTCATCGTGGTGGGCGGGGTGGCGGCCAGCCCGATCCTGCGGGAACGGGTGGAGGCCATGTGTGAGCGGGCGTCGGTGGAGCTCATGGTCCCGCCTCAGGCGTACGCCACCGACAATGCGGCCATGATCGGTGCCGCCGGCTGGTACTACCTCGACACCTTCGGCCCCTCCGACCCCGGTTTCGGGGCCGAGCCCTCCCTCCGGTTCCCCGACTGGTGAGCCGGCCGTCGGCGACACCCGCAGGTCGCCGACATAAAGCAAACCTACTATGGTGCAGGAGGTGGTGAGAACCAGGGTTGCCGACGGAGAACCGATGGTCAGTTACGGGACCGTGGCCGAGACGGCGTGGCTGAGCCCGTCCATGGTGCGGATCGTCTTCGACGGGGAAGGACTGGCCGGGTTCGAGCCGCTTCCCTTCACCGACCAGTACGTCAACGCGTGTTTCCTGCCGGAAGGGGCGCCCTACACCGTCCCGTTCGATCTGGACCGGGCCCGCGCCCTGGACGGGCCCCGACGGCCCCGCCAGCGCCGCTACACGGTGCGGGCCTGGGACGCCGAGCGGCGCCGGCTGACGGTCGATTTCGTGGCCCATGGCGACGCCGGCTTCGCCGGACGGTGGGCTCAGCGGGCGTCTCGGGGTGACCGGTTGCAGTTCCTCGGCCCCGGCGGTTCCTACCGGCCCGATCCGGAGGCCGCCTGGTACCTGTTCGCCGGCGACGAGGCGGCCCTGCCGGCCATCGCGGCCTCGATGGAGGCGGTGCCGGCCGGGCGTCGTTGCGTGGTGCGGGCCGTGGTCGACAGCGCCGACCATGAGATCGAACTGCCCGCCGCCGGCGGCTTCGATGTCGCCTGGTTGTACCGGGCGGCCGTGGCCGAACCCGCGGATCTGCTGCTCGACGCGGTGGCCGGGCTCGACTGGTGGCCGGGGCCGGTCGACGTCTTCGTCCACGGGGAAGCGGCCGAGGTCCGGGCCCTGCGTCGGCACCTCATCTCGGTCCGCGGTGTCGATCGTGACGCCGCCTCCATCTCGCCCTACTGGCGCCGGGGTCAGAACGATGAGGCGTGGCGGGCGGTCAAACGCGAATGGCTCGCCGCCCAGGACGCCGACGCCTGATTCCTCACCACATGAGCCCTGGGACTACATGAGCCCCGGGGGCGGTTCGGTGGTCACGCTGGGGTGAGCCCCAGGTCGGCGATCAGGTCTTCCACCCGGGCCCGGATCTGGTCCCGTACGACCCGAACGGTCTCGATCGGCTGACCGGCCGGATCGGTGAGCGGCCAGTCCTCATACCGTGTTCCCGGGTAGACGGGGCAGGCGTCGCCGCACCCCATGGACACGATGACCGCTGCGGTGCGGGCCATCTCGTCGGTCCACGGCTTCGGTTGCTCGGCCGAGATGTCGATGCCGACCTCGGCCATGGCGGCCATCGCCATGGGGTTGATCGCCGATCCGGGGCTCGAACCTCCGGAGAACACCTCGACCCGGTCCCCGGCCAGGTGGCGGAGCCAGCCGGCCGCCATCTGGGACCGGCCTGCGTTGTGGACGCAGAGGAGCAGGACGGCCGGGACCGCCGCGGTGGCGGCCGACGGCGGACCCCCACCGGGGTCGGTGGCCGCGGTCCGGTCGGCGTGGGGGTCGGGGCGATCGGCTCGTCCGGGGTCGGCCCGGTGATGGTCGGTGGGGTCGGGGTCGGTGGTCATGGCGCGGTCTCGTTTCCGGTCAGGCCAGGGCGTCGATCCGGTGGTCCAGATCGGCGAGCACGGCGTCGAAGGCGTCGTCGTCGCCCCGTTCCACCGGGTCGGGGATCGACCAGTGCCACCAGTCCGCGGGCGGGTCGAGCTCCTCGTGGGCGCGGTCGCAGACGGTGACGACGGTGTCGGCGGGTTCGTTCGGGTTGAGTGGGCGGGGGGTGGCGCCGCGCAGATCGAGCCCGGCCCGGTACGCGGCGGCCACCGCTCCGGGGTGGACCTCGGCGGCGGGCCGGGTGCCCGCGGATGAGGCCCGGCGGCCGGTGCGGTGGGTCCACAGGGCGGCCGCGAGCTGGGAGCGGGCGGCGTTGTGGGTGCAGACGAACAGCACCCGGCCGACGGGTCGGGCCGGGGTTCCCACGAGCTGGGCCAGGGGCGCCGGGCACAGCCGCACGTAGCGGCGCCGCTGGTCGCCGCTGGAGGCGAGCCGGGTGATCAGGCCGGCGGCCGCGAGCACGTCGAGGTGGTGGGCCAGGAGGTTGGAGGCCAGGCCGAGCCGGTCGGCCAGCTCCCGGGGTGAGCGGTCGGTCACCGCCAGTTCGTCGATGATGGCCAGCCGGTGCGGCTCGGCCAGGGCGGCATGGCGTTCGGCGCGCCGTGCGATCCCGGAGTCCACCCGGCCGACGGCAGTGGCTCAATGTCGATTGAGTCGATCGTTGCTGAGCGGATTCTGGCCGGTACGTCATATTGACGAATGTCGATGCGTCTCGGTAGGGTGACGGTCGCGGTATCGACCGCGGTCATTCCGGCCAGGAGGCTCCCCATGCGTCTGCAGCTCGCCCTCAATGTCGACGATCTCGACGAGGCGATCGGTTTCTACTCGAAGATGTTCGCCACCGAGCCGGCCAAGCGTCGACCCGGTTACGCCAACTTCGCCATCGCCGACCCGCCGCTCAAACTGGTCCTGTTCGAGGGGGGTGGCGCCAACGGTTCGATCAACCATCTCGGGGTCGAGACCGAGACCACCACCGAGGTGGTCCAGGCCGAGTCGAGGTTGACCGCCAGCGGCCTCGACACCACCGGGGTCGACGAGACCCTGTGCTGTTTCGCCGAGAAGACCGAGACCTGGCTGCAGGCCCCGGACGGCAACCGGTGGGAGTGGTACGTGAAGACCGGTGACAGTGAACAGCGCGAGTCGGTGGTGCTGGCCGGCCCGAACGCCGGGGCCCAGTGCGGCGCCGGCTCCGATTGCGGGTGAGTCCGGGCTCCCGGTCCGCAGACCGTTCGATGACGACCCCGGCGGTGGTGCTGCTCAGCGGTGGCCTGGACTCGGCCACCGTGGCCGCCATGGCCCGGGCGGACGGCTACGACGTGCACGCCCTCAGCTTCCGTTACGGCCAACGCCACCGGTCCGAGCTGGCGGCCGCCGCCCGGGTGGCCGCCGCGGTCGGCGTGGCCGAGCACAAGGTGGTCGACATCGACCTGCGGGCCTTCGGCGGGTCGGCACTGACCGCCGACATCGACGTCCCCACCGCCGACCTCGCCCCCACCGGCGGGGAGATCCCGGTCACCTACGTCCCGGCCCGCAACACCATTTTCCTGTCGTTCGCCATGGCCTGGGCCGAGGTGTTGGACGCCGCCGACGTGTTCATCGGGGTGAACGCCGTCGACTACTCCGGCTATCCCGACTGCCGGCCCGAGTTCATCGCCGCCTTCCAGGCGATGGCCCGTCTGGCCACCCGGACCGGGGTGGAAGGGGCCACCGCCCTCACCATCCATACCCCGCTCATGGCGATGACCAAGGCGGAGATCGTGCGGCGGGGAACCGATCTCGGCGTCGACTACGGGCAGACGGTGAGCTGCTACCAGGCCGACGCGGAGGGTGCGGCGTGCGGTCGCTGCGATTCCTGCCATCTCCGGCGCAAGGGGTTCACCGAAGCCGGGGTGGCCGACCCGACCCGCTACCGGTCCGGCGGGATCAGGGGGTGACCCCGACCCGGCGGTGAGCTAGGGTCGAGCCGTTCGTACGGGAACACCGGTGGAAATCCGGGGCTGTCCCGCAACTGTGACCAGGGAGCGATCCTCCTCGACGCCACGGCCCGAAGGGGCTGGAAGGCGGAGGTGAGCGGCGATCTGGGAGCCAGGACACCGTCCGAGCCCGAGACAACCACGAGGATGGAACCCATGGCCGCGATCACGCCGCCCGTGGCGTCGACGTTGACCCCCAGCGCCGACGCCGTCGAACCGACGCCCACGCCCGGCCCTCCGGGGGCGGACCGATGAGGCCGGCGGTGGCCGAGAGCCTCGACCGGGTGGTGACCACCGTGGATTACCTGCGGGTGACGGTCGGGCCCACCGATCGGGACGACTGGTTGCCCTGCACCGATCTGGTTTCGGACCCCGACCGGCTCCGGCGCCTGATCCGGTCGACCGCCGCCGACCGGGGCACCGACCGGGACGACGTGGCCCTGTCGTTGTTCGTCCAGGGCTACGCCTTCCGGGTGGCCTCGGTGGTGGTGGGGGCCTGGCTTCTCGACGACATGGTGATCGACGCCGACCCGTCGGTGATGTCGATCGCCCTCGGCCGGAACCGGCCGAACGCCGTCCACCTGGCCGAACTGCGGACCGTGCCGGGGGAGGATTCGTTGGCCACCCTGCACCAGGTCCTGGTGGAGGGCCACCTGGCCCCGTTCGTGGTGAACGCCAAGCGGGTGTACCGGGTCGGCTACCCCCTGCTGTGGAGCAATGTGGGCGCTGCCTGCGCCGCGTCGTTCGGTGCGTTCATGGGGCCCCGCCCCGATCTGCGGGCCGGCATCCGGGACAGGTTCGAGGCGTTCCTCGCGGCCGGCCGCCCCGAACTGGCCGCCTCGGGCCGGATCGTCCACCTGGGACCGGGGTGGGCCTGGGAACGGGCCGCCTGCTGCCTGTTCTACAAGACCGACTCCGGTTTCCTGTGCGAGGACTGCTCCCTCGTCCCCGACGACGAACGCCAGGCCCGCTACACCCGGATTCTCGCCGAGAGCGCCGCGGAAACCGACCCGTCAGCCGGCGAGACCCGGCCCGGATGATCATCTTCGGGGCCAACACCGACACCGAACTGCTGGCCCTGCGGTCGGTGGCGGAGGATCTGCCCGCCGAACTGGGTCCGGTGCAGTGGTTCCACCCCGACCGGACCGGTCGCCTCCCCGACGTGGCCGGGGCCCGCCTGGTCGTGGTCCGCTTGCTGGGGGGAATCGAGCGGTGGGAGGACGGGTTCGTCGAGCTCCGCCGGCGTTGCGTCGAGGCCGGCGTGCCGCTGGTGGCGGTGGGCGGGGAACGGGAACCCGACCCCGAGCTGCTCGGCCGGTCGACCCTGCCCACCGGGGTAACCAGTGAGGCCCACCGCTACCTGTATGCCGGTGGGCCGGCCAACATCGCCAACCTGCTGCGGTTCCTGAGCGACACGGTGGAGATGACCGGGCTGGGCTTCGGGCCGCCGGTCACCCTCGAGCCGGTCGGGGTATGGACCGGGGCCGGGCTCGGTGCCCGGGCGGGGACCGGCCCGGCCGATCCGGCCGACGGGCGCCCCCGGGTGGCCGTGATCTTCTACCGGGCCCACCTGGTGGCCGGGAACACCTCGTACGTGGGTGACCTGTGCGCGGCGATCGAGGCCGCGGGCGGGGACCCGGTGGCGGTGTGGACCTACTCGTTGCGTCCCGATCAGACCGGGACGGTCCCCGCATTGAGGTTGTGTCGGGAGCTCGGGGTCGACCTGATCATCACTTCGACCCTGGCGGCCGGGTCGACCGGGGACGACGGGGACGGGTGGGTGGTGTCGGGGCTCGATGAGCTCGATGTCCCGGTCATCCAGTCGCCCCCATCGAGCCGGTCCCGGGCCGAATGGGAGGCGGACGACGCCGGCCTGACCCCGCTCGATGTGGCCTCCGGGGTGGCCATCCCCGAGTTCGACGGCCGGATCATCGGGCCCACCTTCGCCTTCAAGGAGGTGGTCGACGACGACGACCACGGCGAGATCCTGGCCACCCGGGCCGACCCGGAACGGGCCGCCCGGTTGGCGTCGCTGGCCGTACGCACGGCCCGGTTGGGGGGCATCCCGGCTCGGGAGCGGCGGGTGGCCGTGGTGCTGTCGGCCTACCCGACGAACCGGGCCCGGCTCGGCAACGCCGTGGGACTCGACACCCCGGCGTCGGCGGTGGGGCTGCTGGCCGCCCTGCGGGCCGACGGGATGCGGGTGGACCGGATCCCCGCCGACGGTGACGCCCTCATGGCCGAACTGGCCGACGGATTTACCTACGATCACGCCGAGCTGACCCGGGTCCAGGTGGCCCGGGCCGCCGGTTCCCTGTCCGCTGAGCGGTACCGGGCGTGGTTCGACACCCTGCCCGCAGACGCCCGGGATCAGATGGTGGGGTTGTGGGGGGACGCCCCCGGCGCGGTCTATGTGCACGAGGCCGCGGATGGCACCGAGGCCCTGCACTTTCCCGGGCTCGACCTGGGGAACGTGCTGGTGACCATCCAGCCTCCTCGCGGGTTCGGGGCCGACCCGATCGCCACGTACCACGCCCCCGACCTGCCGCCGCCCCACCACTACCTGGCCTTCTACCGGTGGCTGGCCCGGCCGGTGGCGGAGGGCGGGTGGGGGGCGGACGCCATCGTGCACCTCGGCAAGCACGGCACCGTGGAGTGGTTGCCGGGCAAGGCGCTCGCCCTGTCGGCCGGCTGCCATCCCGACGCCGCGGTGGCCGACGTGCCGTTCTTCTACCCGTTCGTGGTCAACGATCCCGGTGAAGGCACCCAGGCCAAGCGGCGGATCCACGCCGTGGTCGTCGACCATCTTCCGCCCCCGCTGACCCGGGCCGACACCTACGACGACCTGGCCCGGCTGGAGCAGCTGCTCGACGCCCTGGCCAACGCCGAGGCCATGGATCCGAGCAAGGCGCCCGCCCTGCGCTCGCAGGTGTGGGACGTGATCGTGTCGGCCGAGATCCACCGTGACCTGGACCTCGGGGAGGAGGCGCCCGATGACGAGGAGGCCTTCGGCGACCTGGTCCTGCACGTCGACGGCTACCTGTGCGCGTTGAAGGACGCCCAGATCCGGGGCGGGTTGCACGTGTTGGGCCGGGTGCCCGAGGGGGAGGAGCTGATCGACCTGGTCCTGGCGGTGACCCGCCTGCCCCAGGGGTCGGTGCCGGCGTTGCGGGCCACGGTGGCCGCCGATCTGGGGGTGGATCTCGGCCGCCGGGCCGGTGAGGCGGGCCGGGCCGACACCGATCGGGTGGAGGCCGAGTGTCGGGCCCGGGTGGAGGCCCTTGCCGCGGCCGGTTGGGTGGTCGACGCCGACCCGGCGGCGGATCCGACCTTGCGGTGGGTGGCCGAACGGCTGGTGCCGGCGTTGCGGGCCACGCCGGACGAGATCACCAACCTGGTGGCTGGGCTCGGGGGTGCGCCGGTGCCGTCGGGTCCGAGTGGGGCGCCGAGCCGGGGGGCCGCCAATGTGCTGCCCACGGGCCGCAACTTCTACTCGGTCGACCCGAAGGGGATTCCGTCGCCCCTGGCGTGGGAGGTGGGCGCCAAGCTGGCCGACCGGCTGGTGGAACGGCATCTGGAGGAGACGGGGGAGTATCCGACCACGGTGGGACTGGTGTTGTGGGGGACCGCGGCCATGCGGACCGGTGGGGACGACGCTGCCGAGGCCCTCGCCCTGCTCGGTGTGCGGCCCGTCTGGGAGGAGCAGAGCCGCCGGGTCACCGGGCTTGAGGTCATCCCGCTCGGGGAGCTCGGCCGGCCCCGGATCGACGTGACCTTGCGGATCAGCGGCTTCTTCCGGGACGCGTTCCCCCACGTGATCGCCCTGCTCGATGACGCCGTGGCCCTGGTGGCCGGCCTCGACGAGTCGGCGGACGAGAACCCGATCGCCGCGGCCGGCGCGGACGACGCCCGCCTGTGGGGCCCGCCACCGGGGGGCTACGGGTCGGGGATCCTGCCCATGCTCGAGCAGGGGTCATGGCGCACCCAGGCCGATCTGGCCGAGGTCTACCTGGCGTGGTCGGGGTTCGGTTACGGGCGTGACCGTCACGGGGAGGCCGATCATGAGGCCATGCGACGGCGTTTCGCCGCGGTGGAGGTGGCGGTCAAGAACCAGGACAACCGGGAGCACGACATCTTCGACTCCGACGACTACCTCCAGGATCATGGGGGCATGGTGGCCGCGGTGCGGGCCCTGACCGGCTCAGCCCCCAAGGCCTGGTTCGGGGATTCGGCCGATCCGGCCGACCCGCAGGTGCGGTCGCTGCGCGAGGAGGCGGCGCGGGTGGTCCGATCCCGGGTGTTGAACCCGAAGTGGATCGAGGCCATGCGCAGCCACGGCTACAAGGGAGCCTTCGAGCTGGCGGCCACCGTCGACTACCTGTTCGGCTACGACGCCACCGCCGGCCCGGAGCCGGCGTCGGGGCCAGGGGAGACAATCGTCGAGGACTGGATGTATGAGCGGGTGACCGGTGCGTACGTGGCCGACCCGGAGATGCGGGCCTTCTTCGAACGATCGAACCCGTGGGCGTTGCAGGCGATCGCCGAGCGGTTGCTCGAGGCCGCCGACCGGGGGATGTGGGACGCGTCGGACGTCGCCCGCAAGGCAATCACCGAGGCCATCCTCGAGGCGGAAGGTTGGGAGGAATCCCGCTGACCACGGGCCGCGCCGGCGGATCGTTACTCTTGGTAAGAAGCGCCCCACCCCGACAGGCGGATATCGGCCTGCTCGCCGTCTGTGGGGCTCTGCGGTCGGTGTGTGCGAGGATGCGGGCATGACGGTGCTGCGCCTCGACCACGTTCAGTTGGCCATGCCGACGGGACGAGAGGCGGAGGCGGTGGCGTTCTACGAGGGGGTGCTCGGCATCCCCCAGGTGCCCAAACCGGCCCATCTCGCCCGCCGGGGCGGCTGCTGGTTCGAATCGAACACAATCCGGATCCATCTCGGGGTCGATCCGGAGTTCCTGCCGGCCGGGAAAGCCCACCCGGCCCTGATCGTCGACGACATCCGGGCTCTGGTGTCGACGATCCAGCAGGCCGGCTACCCGATCGTCGATGACGAACCCCTGGAGGGCTACGACCGGATCTACACCGCCGACCCGTTCGGCAATCGGATCGAGCTGATGCAGCCCTGGTAGGGG
>JBKDZN010000237.1:0-5481 GCA_047971245.1 Acidimicrobiales bacterium | reverse complement strand
GGGCTGGCCCCCAAGCAGGTGGATCAGCTCCGCCGCGCCCGGCGCGCCCACCGTCTTCTGCTCGACGGGACGACCGTCGCCGACGCCGCCGTCGCCGCCGGTTACAGCGACCAGGCCCACCTGACCCGCGCCTTTCGGCGGTTAGGCGACATGACCCCGGCGCGGATCCGCCACCAGGCCGTCGACTCGTTCTCCTCCCGTCCCTGACCCCGATCGGCCCGGGCGGCCGGATTGTTCAAGAACCGCTGCGGGGTCGGGGGAGACGATGACCCCATGCCCGCAGCCGACAAGATCAACCATCCGCCCGTCGCCCCCGTCGACGCCCGAGCGCTCCAGGACCTCGCCGATCGTCTCGGGAGGCGGCGGTCGACCCACCGGGCCGCCGCCCCGCTCGGGATCTCCCCCGACCGGCTCGAACAGCTCGTCCACCTCTGGGCGAACCGGTTCGACTGGCGTGCCATCGAAGCCGGGCAGAGCTCACTCGGCGGCGCGGTTACGACCGTCGCCGACGGCGGGCGCCTCCACTACCTCCACGTTCCCGCGGCCGGACCCGCGTCCGGGGACCGCAGAGCGTTTGCGGTGGTGCTGCTGCACGGATGGCCGGATACCACGTTCCAGTTCCGCCACCTGATACCCCGGCTCCGTGACGCCGGTGTGGCGGTGGTGGCCCCGACCGCGCCGGGTTTCGGCCACAGCGACGAGCCGGCGGGTGAACTCTCCCCGGATCTCGTGGCCCGCGATGTTCACGAGCTGCTGTCGGCCCTCGGCTACCACCACTATGTGGTGCACGGCTCCGACTGGGGAGCCACGATCGGGGCGACCATCGCCGGGATGTTCCCGGAAGCGGTGGCCGGGCTCCACCTCCTGCAACCGCCGTTCGATCGCCTGTTCCTCGTCGATCGGGCCACGGCGAGCCCGGCCGAGGTCGCGTATCTGCGTCAGATGGACCAGTGGGGGGCCACCGCAGTGCACGTGTCCGCCCACCTGTATCAGGCCGACACCTTGGCCGCCGCGTTCGATGATTCCCCGGTCGGCCTGCTCGCCTGGTTGGCCGAGAAGTACGACGCATGGTCCGGCCCCGGCCTGGCCGATGACGACATCGTGGCTGCGGTGGCGACGATGTGGTTCACCGGCACGTGCCGGTCGTCGATCCGTCTCTACTCCGCACCGGCGCCGTCATGGGACGAGACGGACGCTGGGGCCCCGAAGCTCGAGGTGCCGACGGCGTTCGCCCTGTTCCCCGACGACATCGGCACCCCACCGCGCGAGTTCTGCGACCGCTTCTTCGACGTTCGGCGCTTCACGGTCATGCCGCGCGGCGGTCACTGGGCGGCGCTCGAAGAACCCGGGCTGTTGGCCGATGACCTCATCGCCTGGACTGCTGCGCTGAGCTGATCCGGTCAGCCCCGGCGGGACACCGACGAGCCGGTGATCCGGTGTGGCAGAATCGTCGTCATGCCTCGGATCGAAGCAAACCTGGTGGTCGGCGTGCCGGTCGAGGTCGCGTTCGCCGTGTCCCAGACCCAGGGGGAGATCCGCTACCGGTGGGATCCGTTCGTGCGCCGCCAGGAGCTGTTGGACGGAGCGACACGGCCGGCCAGAGGGGTTCGGACCCTGACCCGGTCCCGGCACGGACTGCGGATGGTCAGCGAGTACACGGCGTTCCGACCCCCGACCCAGGTCGGCATGCGGATGGTCGAGGGCCCGTGGTTCTTCGCCACCTTCGGTGGGGGTTGGTCGTTCAAACCGGTCGACGACGGCCGGACCGAGGTCACGTGGCGGTACGTGTTCACGGTGCGGCCGTCGGCGCTGGCACCGGTGGCCGACGCGATCGGTCGGCGACTGCTCAGCCACGACATCAAGCGCCGTCTGGCCGGCTACGCCAAGGGGTGCGCTGACCCTGTGGTCGTGGCGGCCGCCGTCGGCGACACGACCAACCAGGCCGGCCCGACCTCCGGGCAGTAGGGCACCCAACCGGACCCGATCGTGGGATGACGCCTCGGCGGGGGCGGTACCGTACGGCGCATGCCGATCACGCTGGAGAACATCGGGATCGCCGTCGATGATCTGGACGCCGCGATCGCCTTCTTCACCGACCTCGGGCTGACCGTCACCGGCCGGGACACGATCAGTGGCGCGTGGGCCGATACCGCCGTCGGGCTGGATGGCAACCACGCCAGCATCGCCCTGCTCCAGACCCCGGACGGCCACGGTCGGCTGGAGCTGTTCGAGTACCTCCACCCGGACGCCATCGAGACCGGACCGACCCAACCCAACGAGATCGGTATGCACCGGGTCGCGTTCTCCGTCGACGATATCGACGACGCCCTGGCGATCGCCGCGAAGCACGGCTGCCACCCGTTGCGCGGTGTGGCCACCTACGAGGACGTCTACAAGCTGACCTACCTGCGCGGGCCCAGCGGAATCCTCGTGATGTTGGCCCAGGAACTCCCGCATCGCTGAACGGCGACCTCACCGTCGCGCGCCTGAAGTACCCTGTGGCCGCCGCGGCGCCGAAGACCGGATCGAGCGGGCCGCCGGTGCCCGGCCTGACGGTCGCTCAGGCCCGACCCGGGGCCCGAGCCATTGGCACGTGGGGGATGCCGTCCTCGTCGTAGCCGGGTCCGTCGGGGATGAAGCCGAACCGGCTGTAGAAGTCGACCAGGTGAGCCTGGGCCCCGAGCACGATCGGGGTGGTATCGCCGATCCGGTCGATGGCGGCCTCGAGCAGGCGACCGGAGACCCCCTCGCCCCGGCGATCGGGCCGGGTCACCACCCGCCCGATCCGGCTGATCCCACCCGGCTCGGCCAGGATCCGGCAGTAGCCGGCCAGGCCCTGGTCGTCGTCGACCCAGAGGTGCACGGTGCCGGGCTCGAGGTCACGACCGTCGAGGTCGAGGTAGGCACAGTCCTGTTCGACTACGAACACCTGAGCCCGCAGGGCCAGGATCGCCTGGAGCCGGGCGGCGGCGAGCGACGGACCGGACGCCTGCTCGACGTCGACCGTACCGGTCGGCTCCGCAGTACCCCGAGGCTGCAGCGCTCCGGCTCGGACCGCGGACGAGATCAGCTCGTCCACGAAACGGCCGAGTGGTTCGGCCAGCTGCCCGACGGGGGCGTTGATCCGGCGAACCTGGTCCTCGGTGATCCGGTGATTCCGCCAGCTGACTCCTCCGCTGCCGGCGTTGAGCAACAACGGCTGGAGCCGGTCGATGGCGTAGGCAAACCGTGCGGTGGGTGTGGCGCGCTCCTCGTACTCCTCCCACAGGGCGGCAAGATCGTCGCCGACCGGTCCGAGCAGACCGAAGATCCGCTCCGCCGCCCGCCGTTCGGCCGCCTCCTTCACCTCGGCGTCCCGGTCGGAGGCGTAGACGTAGACGTCACCGGCGTCGATCTCCACGATGTCGTGCACCAGCACCATCTTCAGGGCCCGGATCAGGTCGGTTCCCGGCTCCGCCCAGCCGCCCATGACCATGGCCATCATGGCGAGATGCCACGAGTGCTCGGCGGTGTTCTCGTGACGGCCGGCGTCGACCAGGAGGCTACGGCGGATCACCGACTTGAGCCGATCGAGCTCGAGCACGAAGGCCACCTGTTGACCGAGTTCGGGATCGACCTCGGCGGCGAGCGAGCGGACGAGGTCGGCGTCGAGGACCATGGGGACATTGTGCCCGGTCGACGTCGCCGGTCGTAGCAGCGGGGACGTCAGCGCCACCGCTTTACCGATCCGCGCCGGTCACCGCCTATGGTCGCAGCCGATGTCCAACAACGACGAGAGTCCCGAGTTCCCCCTTCGAGAGCTGATCGGTTTCGAGATCGAGCGGGGGGAGGGATCGGCCACCGCCACGGTGACCGTCGACCACCGCCATCTCAACCCGCACGGGTCGGTGCACGGCGGGGTGCCGTTCACCCTGATCGACACGGCCATGGGCGCGGCGGCCATGAGTGTGGCCGGGGACGGCAACTGGGTGACGACCGTCGACATCACCACCCGTTACCTGGCCGCCTGCTTCGGCGGGCGGCTGACGGCCCCGGCCACCGTGCGCCGATCGGGACGGCTGGTCATCCATCTCGACGCCTCCGTGGTCGGCGACGACCGACCCGAGCACGTCGCCGCCAACGGCGTTTTCGCCGTCATCCCCGCCCGCGGCTGACATCCTGACCGACTGGGTTCAGATTCGTCCGGCCAGGGCCGTCACCGCCGGGTTCGAACGTCGATGGCTCACCACGACGATGTCGAGTCCGGCGTCGGCGGTCGTGCCGAACGCCCGTTCCATCGCGTCGATGATCCACGATTCCTCGTTGCCGAACACTCCCCCACCCACAAGCGTCAGGTACACCGTGCGGTTGCCGGTTCGGGCCGCGTTCAGTGCCGCGGCCCGCAAGGTCGCCTCGTAGGCGCCGTCGAGCACGAGCCGGGCGAGCGGCTCGAACCGTCCGACCGGCTGCCGGCTGTACGCCACCGGAAGGGCCGAGCAGTAGACCTGGGTCACGAGATGACCGGTCGCCGAGGAGGTCACCTCGACCTGGTGGTGGACACCGACCCGCAGGTGTGCCCGGACCAGATCGAGCTCCCCCGGGCTCATCGCCCCGAGCCGGTCGTTGACCCGTTCCAGGCCGACCCGATCGAACAGGGCGTAGCCGTTCCTCATCGTCCACGGCGCCGGACCGCCGGGAACCAGGAGCTCGCCGACGTCGGCCAGGGTGTCGAGTTGGGCGCTCCGGGTCTGCCCGGGCCGGCCGTCCACGTCGACGAAGTAGTTGCGGTAGATCGTCCCGGCGCCGCAGGCCACTGCGCACGCCGGGCCCTGCGTCCGGTCGTTCTCGTAGCCGTCGACGCCCGCCTCGGGCTCGACCTCCGGTGAGACCATCTCGAGCAGGTTGAACTGGGATGCGGCCTGGAACACGGCGCCGGCGTTGCCGGGGTCGCGGTGCAGGTCGGCGGCGTCGCCCACCGTTTCCCGGAGTCGGCTCGGTACCGGCGCCTCGACGAGGGCGTCGGTGCGCTGCCGTAGCTCGGCGAGCGACGGTAGTTCCAGCCGGCCGCAGCCCAGTTCACGCCCGTTGACCCGGGAGATCATCCGGTCGCCGTCGACCCGGATCCGGGACCGGACCGCATCGGCCGTCGACTCGTTGAATCCGACCAGTCTCTCGAACCACATGGCCCCATTCTCGTCGGCCCGCACCGACGAGAATGACCGACGGCTCCGGATCACCCAGGTCAGCGGGTCCTTGCCGTCACCCTTCCAAACTGAATCGGGGTCAACCCGGGCCCGATCCACGCCGACACACGTCGTATGCTGTGTTGCCGCTGACTTCGCGCGACAGGATCCGCGTTCTTTCAGACTGCATCTGAGAGAGTTGCTGGCCTTCCTTGAGGAGGACCAGTGCTATGACTACGAACCCGTCTCGCAAGCCGAAGCGGTTCTTGACCGGGGAGCAGAAGTACGACTTGTTCGTTCGGATGTTGTCGGGGCAATT
>JBKDZN010000236.1:0-8982 GCA_047971245.1 Acidimicrobiales bacterium | reverse complement strand
CGACCACCTCACCTTCATCCAGAACGCCGTGGGTGCGGTACCGGCCCCGTGGGACTGCTACCTGACCTTGCGGGGGACGAAGACCCTGGCCGTCCGCATGGACCGCCACTGTGCCAACGCCCGCGCCGTGGTGGAGGTGCTGAGCCGCCACCCCGAGGTGACCGAGGTCCTCTATCCTGGCCTGGCCGACCACCCCGGTCATGCCGCCGCCGAACGCCAGATGAAGGACTTCGGCGGCATGGTCAGCTTCCGGGTGGGGAGCCGGGAACGGGCGGTGGCCGTGATCGAGGCGGCCGAACTGTTCACCCTGGCCGAATCGCTCGGCGCCGTCGAGTCCTTGATCGAGCATCCCGGGGTCATGACCCACGCGTCGGCCGCCGGGTCCCCGCTCGAGGTGCCGGACGACCTGGTCCGCCTCTCGGTCGGGATCGAGGACGCCGACGACCTGACCGCCGACCTGGTCCACGCCCTCGATTCGATCCGATGAGCGGCAGCACGGCGGGCCGCGACGCCGCGGGAGCCGGTGCTTCCATCGCGGTCGAACCCAAGAGTGGCCGGTTCGCGTCCCTCGAAGCCGCGGTCCGGGCCGGTGGCGGCCGGGTCGCCCCCGTCGGTGAGGCGCGGGGCCTGGTGTGGGCGGACCCGTCCCGACCGGCGGAACTGCCTCCGACGGTGGCGGCCGGTTCCCGGCTGGAATGGGTGGCCCTCCCGTTCTCGGGGATCGAGCCCTACGTGCCCTATCTCGACCGTGACCATGTCTGGACCTGCGCCCGGGGGGTCTACGCCCGGCCGGTGGCCGAACACGCCCTGGCCCTCGGCCTGGCCGGCCTGCGGGGCCTGGTCGGCTACGGGCGGGCGACGGCCTGGTCGAAACCGAGCGGTGCCAACCTGGTCGACGGGAACGTGGTGGTGTTCGGTGCCGGTGGGATCACCGAGGAATTGATCGGGCTCCTGGCCGGATTCGACTGCCGGGTCACCGTGGTACGGCGGCGGCCCGAACCGGTGGCCGGCGCCCACGCCACCGTGGCCCTCGACGACCGTGCGAAGGTCCTCCCCGACGCCGACCTGGTGGTCCTGGCCCTGGCCCTCACCCCGGTCACCGCCGGTGTCATCGGCCGGGCCGAACTGGAGGCCATGGCCGATCACGCCTGGTTGGTCAACGTGGCCCGAGGGGGCCATGTGGACACCGCGGCCCTGCTCGCCGCCCTCGACGCCGGGGAGATCGGGGGAGCCTGCCTCGACGTGACCGACCCCGAACCCCTGCCCGAGGGCCATCCGCTGTGGGGCCACCCCCGGTGCCTGATCACCCCACACGTCGGAAACACCCCGGAGATGGGGATACCGCTGCTGGCCGGCCATATCGAAGCCAATGTCGCCGCCTTCGTGGCCGGCCGGCCCCTGGACGGGGTCATCGACATCGACGCCGGCTACTGACCCCCGGTCGGCCCCGAGGGTTCGTCCGGGGGATCACCGGTGCCCTAGCGTGACCGGGACCGGGGCCGGCCGGTGTCGAACGACGTCACCGGTCCCGACGTCACCGTCGTCCAAGGGGGACCACCATGCAGCCGCTCGAGGGGATCCGCGTCATCGACTTCGGCCGGTTCATTGCCGGACCATTCTGCGCCACACTTCTGGGGGATCTCGGTGCCGACGTGATCCGGGTCGAACGGCGGGAGGGCGGCGAGGACCGCTACCTCACCCCGGTCACCGACGACGGCACGGGCGCCCTGTTCCTCCAGGTCGGACGGAACAAGCGGAGTCTCACCCTGGATCCGACCGTGCCGGCCGGGGCCGAGGTGGTGGCCCGCCTCGTGGCGGGGGCCGATGTGGTGGTGGCCAACCTGCCGCCCAAGACCCTGGCCGGGATGGGGCTCGACTACGACTCCCTGCGGGCCGTCAAATCCGACATCATCCTCACCACGGTCAACGCGTTCGGGAGCGGGGGGCCTATTTCGGACAAGATCGGCTTCGACGGCCTGGCCCAGTCCATGTCGGGCAATCTGCACATGACCGGCCAGGCCGGTGTGCCGACCCGGGCCGCCGTGCCCTACGTCGACTTCTCCACCGCCGCGTTCGCCGCGGTGGCCACCCTGGCCGCCCTCCGCCAGCGGGACCTCACCGGTGAGGGCCAACTCATCGAAGGGGCCCTGCTCCGCTCGGCGCTCACCCTGTCCAACTCGATGCTGATCGAGCAGGACATGCTGGGCATCGACCGGGAGGCGACCCTGAACCGGGGCCAGACGGCGAGCCCGTCCGACGTGTTCGCCACCCGCGACGGCTGGGTCATGTGCAGCGTGATCGGCGGCTACCAGTTCCGACGGTGGGCCGGGATGGTGGACCGCCCCGAACTGGCCGACGACCCCCGTTACGCCGATGACCAGGCTCGGGGTGACCACGGCGAGGAACTGTCGGGCATCATGGCCGACTGGTGCGCCCGGCGGACCAACGCCGAGGCGCTCGACGCCATGGCCGCCAACAAGATCCCCGCCGGCCCCGTGTACAGCCCCCAGCAGGCGCTCGACGACGACCACATCGCCGCCATCGGCGTCATGCGCCCGGTCAGCCAGCCCGGGACGGATCACCCGCCCCGGATCGCCGGTTTCCCCGCCGTGATGACCGGCGCCGACACCTCGGTCCACCGGCGGGCCCCCGCCCTCGGCGAGCACACCGACCAGATCCTGGGGGAGCTGGGGTACACCGATTCCCAGATCGCCGACCTCCGGGAGCGCCACGTGATCTGACCCCCGATCCGGGGCCCGGTGTGGCCGGGGTGGTGCGGCGCGGAGGTGACGATCGGCTACGGTACATCACCGTTGTGTGACGGAATGACTTCATTCCTGGCGGAGGGATGTCGGCAGATGAGACAACGCGACCGGGGGCAGCCTGCTCCTCGAGCGCGCCGGCTCGCCCTGTTCGTGCTGGCGTTCGTCGGCCTGCTGGCGACCTCGTCTCCGTCGGGGGCTCAGAGCGGCGCCGGTGATCAGGCGCGTCAGGAAGAGGCCAAGGCGGCGGAGGTCGACGCGGCCAGCACCGACGTCGACACCCTCACCGCCTCGCTGGACGCCCTCAACGCCCAGGTCAAGGAACAGCAGGCGCAGGTGGACGCGGCCAACCAGCAGCTCGCCGCCGCCCAGGACGAGGCGGAGGCCGCGTCCGCCGACGTCGACGAGGCGGCGGCGAAGGTGGCCCAGGTCGAGCTGGAGGTCCAGGCCATGGCGGTCGAGACCTTCGTCGACGGCGGGGACGCCGGGGGCGAGGCCGTCCTGTTCGGCGTGGACGACCCGACCAAGGCCCTCCGGATGGAGACCCTGCGGGTCGAGGCCACCCAGAGCGACGCCGACGTGGTCGACGACCTCCGGTTGGCCCAGGACGATCTCGAGGCCCGCAAGGCCGATGCGGACGCCGCCCAGGTGGCGGCCGAGGACGCCAAGGCGTCCAGCGACGAGCAGCTCCTCCAACTGCAGACCGATCAGCAGTCCCAGCAGGAGGCGGTCGATGCCGCCGAGGCCCGCCTCGACCAGCTGCTCTCCGAGCAGGCTGCCCTGCGGGCCATCGGGGATGATCTCGACACCGACGTCTCCGGCCTGAGCGGTGCCCTGGCCCGGGCGCCCCGGGCGCCGGCCTCCGGCGGCGGGTCGGCACCCACCCTGGTCACCAGCGCCGACATCGCCCTCGCCGGCAACGGGATCTCGGTGCACGTCAGCATCGTCGGCGACGTGCAACGGCTGCTGGCCGACGCCTCCGCCGCCGGACTCGATCTGGGTGGGGGCGGCTACCGCAGCCCCGATTCCCAGATCGCGGTGCGCCGGTCGAACTGTGGTACCAGCACCTACGCCATCTACGAGATGCCGGCCAGCCAGTGCCGACCGCCGACCGCCCGGCCCGGTACCTCGATGCACGAGCAGGGCAAGGCCATCGACTTCACCTCGGGCGGCAGCCTGATCCGCTCCCGGTCCGGTGCGGCCTGGAACTGGCTGGCCGCCAACGCTGCCAATTACGGTCTCTACAACCTGCCGAGCGAGCCTTGGCACTGGAGCGTGAACGGGCGCTGATCCGGTGGTGGGGGCCGGTGGATCAGGGATCGGTGGATCGAGAAGGAGGCCCGGAGTGGACGAGCCCGGCCGGCAACCCCGGATGCTGTTCAACGCGTTCGTGATGAACTGTGTGTCCCACATCCATCACGGACTGTGGACCCGGCCCGACACCCGCCAGCTGGCGTATCGTTCACTCGACCCGTGGCTGGATCTGGCCCGGATTCTGGAGGCGGGACACTTCGACGCCCTGTTCCTGGCCGATGTGGTGGGCGTCTACGACACCTACCGGGGCGGCCCGGAGACGTCGATCCGCGAGGCGATGCAGATCCCGTCGAACGATCCGACACTCCTCATCCCGGCCATGGCCGCCGTCACCCGGGACCTCGGGTTCGCCTACACCGGGTCGGTGATGGCCGACCACCCCTTCGTGTTCGCCCGGCGGGCGTCCACCCTCGATCACCTGACCGACGGGCGGGTGGCCTGGAACATCGTCACCTCCTACCTGCCGTCCGCCGCCCGCAACCTGAGCCTCGGCGACCTTCCCGCCCACGACGACCGGTACGACCGGGCCGACGACTATCTGGACGTGCTCTACAAGCTGTGGGAGGGGAGCTGGGCCGACGACGCAGTGGTGATCGACCGTGAACGCGGCATCTACGCCGACCCCGACAAGGTGCGGACCATCGATCACGAGGGGCCCTACTACCGGGTGCCGGGGCCGCACCTCTGCGAACCGTCGGCCCAGCGGACACCAGTATTGTTCCAGGCCGGATCCTCGGACCGGGGCCGCGAATTCGCGGCCCGTCACGCCGAGTGCATCTTCGTCGTCTCCAGCGGGGCCGGGGTGGCCAAGGTCAAGGCCGATGTGGAACGGCGGGCCGCCCGCTACGGGCGTCGGCCGGGCGAGATCAGGGTGTTCCAGGGGGTGACCCCGGTGGTCGGTGGCACCGAGGCGGAGGCCAAGGCCAAGGAGGCCGACCTGCGCGAATCCCTGTCCATCGAGGGCGGCCTGGCCCATCTCAGCGGGACGATCGGGATCGACCTGGGCGGGGAGGACCTGGACCGACCGATCGACACCCTCGACCTCAACGCCATGACGGGCATGGTCAAGGCCATGGCCGAGGCCGCCCCCGACCGGACCTGGACCGTGCGTGATGTGGCCGCTCGGCAGATGACCGGCCAGTTCATGGTCGGCACCCCGGAGCAGATCGCCGATCGCCTCGAGACCCTGGCCGAGAACGGGGCCGACGGCTTCAATCTGGTGTCCACCGTCACCCCGGGTGCCTTCGTCGACTTCATCGACGGCGTCGCCCCCGTCCTGCAGGCCAGGGGCCGGATGCAGACCGACTACCAGCCGGGCCCGCTCCGCCGGAAGCTCTTCGGACATCCGCGGTTGCCGGCCCACCATCCCGGCCGGGTTTCCGCTGGTCGGGTCGGCAGCTCGGTGGGCCCTGGATGTGAATCCACCGCGGTGGCGCGGCCGTCCGGTACGGTGTCAGGCGGTGACGGGGGAAGCGAACATCAACCGCATTCTTGAGGCACTCTCGGTCACCCACCGGAGCGGCCGGTTCACGGTCCACTGTGTCCCGGAGCTCACCGACGCCGACGGGATCCACGCCGTAGTGGCCGAGCGCGAGGGGATGGCGGTGGTCGTCACCGTCGAGGCGGCCCGGCGCCGGGGTTGGCCCGTCGAGTTCGAAGCCGCGTGGTTGACGATCGAGGTGCACACCGGCCTCGAGGCGGTCGGGGTGACCGCGGCGGTCAGCAACGCCCTCGCCGAGTGGGAGATCCCCTGCAATGTGCTGGCCGGCTACTACCACGACCATCTCCTGGTCCCGGTGCAGCTGGTCGATCAGGCCATCGCCTGCATCGAACAGCTGCGTCGATCCCCGGTCCGCTGAACCCGGCCGGGTTCGGTGAGCGGGCCGCTCCCCACCCCCATCCGAATGTGGCGGCTTGGACGAGACCGGCGCGAGGGGACCTACTAGTGTCGCCCCTGTGGACGTCATCACCATCACCGAGAGCCGCCCGGGCGAGGTCCTCGCTCGCCTCCACCAGTCGGCGTCCGCCGAACGCGAGTACCTGTTCGCCTCGCGTGACGCCCGGTCCGATGACCTCATCCTGGTCGCCTGGATCGGCGACGAGGCGGTGGGCTACATCGCCACCAGCGACGAACCGTCCGGGGTGCTGCTGATCTGGGAACATGTAGTGGTTCCCGACCACCGGGGACACGGGATCGGGGAACGATTGCTGGTGGAGGCGGTGCGTCGCACCCCGCCGGGAACCCTGATCGAGGTCGACCCGATGGCCGAGCTCGATCAGGATCGGATCGCCGACTACTACGGTCGCCTGGGCTTCGAGCGAACCGCGTCCCGCTCGGGTCTGTGGGCCACCGCCACCGACGTGATGCGGGTCGCCGCCCGTCGCCACGGCCGCAGTCTCGAGATCGACACCCCGATCAGCGTCATCGTCGACACCAAGTCCCCGGGCGTGGTCACCGTCCGGCGCGACGTCCTGGTGGCCGAGGCGATCGCCCTCATGGACCGGCACCGGATCGGCGCCCTGGTGCTGTCGTCCGACGGGTCCCGGGTCGAGGGGATCCTCTCCGAGCGGGACATCATGCGGGGTCTGGCCCGCGACGGTGCCGCCTTTCTCGGGGTAACGGTCGACGAGGCCGCCGTCACCGACGTCGTGACCTGTACCACGCACGATTCGGTGGCCGACGTGATGGAGCGGATGACCAACCGGCGGATCCGGCACATGCCGGTCACCGCCGTCGGGTCACTGGTCGGCATCGTCAGTCTGGGTGATGTCGTCAGCCGGCGCCTGCGGGTGCTCGAAGGGCGGGCCACCCCGGCCTGAACCCGGAGCGGTCGGCCGCCGCCGCCGCCCGTACACGCGGCGACGTTCTCCGTCGGGTGACCGACAGGTGACGATCCGCGGTTTTCGGTCCTGTTTCGATCGTCGCGCCCGCCCCCTGATCCGACCGGGGGATGGGATACAACGGATTCGGGGCCAGCAGACGGCGAGGCGGGTTCGCCGACAACGGGAGACGGGAACCATGAAGCAGATCATTGGCCTTGCGGCGGCCATCGCCATGACCACCATCGGATTCATCGCCATGGCGGTTGCACCGGCATTCGGGTGATGGGAACCGGTACCGTCGTAGGTTGATGGGCACCATCCTCGTTTACCTCCTCCAGGCTTTCTCACTCCTGCTGTTGGCGCGCGCCGTGATGAGTTGGGTGCCCGACCTCAGCCGTTCATCGGTCGGTCAGATGGTCTACCAGGTCACCGAACCGGTGGTCGGGCCCGTCCGGCGGGTCCTACCCCGAACCGGCCCGATCGACATCTCGTTGATGCTGGTCCTCCTGGGCATCCAGGTCATCCTGATCCCCCTGGCCCGCAGCCTGCCCTGACCATCGGTTCGGTGGGCCATCACCGTCGCCCGGCGGGGGCTACGATGCCCCATCGTGGTGACCACGCCCACGCCCATGCCCGCACCCACGGTCGACCGGTCCACCGGGCTCCGGTTCGGCGAAGCCGTCGCCCTGTACGACCGGTTCCGGCCCAGCTACCCCCGGGACGTCATCGAGGCGGTGGTGGCCGACGCCGGGGCCGGACCGGTGCTCGAGGTCGGGGCCGGGACGGGCAAGGCCACCAAGGCCCTGCTCGCCCTCGGCCACCCCGTCCACGCCATCGAGCCGGACGGCCGCATGGCCGGGGCGCTCACCCTGAACTGCCCGTCCGACGCGGTCACCGTGGTGCCGACGACCTTCGAGCAGGCCGGGCTCACCGCGGGCGGCTACCGCCTGGTGGTGGCGGCCCAATCCTGGGAGTGGGTCGATCCGAGCGTGGCCTACGAGCGGGCAGCCATGGCGCTGGGGCCCGGCGGCCACCTGGCCCTGGTCTGGCACCAGCCGGCCCCTGGCCAGGGCCTGTTCGGCGAAGCGATCCGCCACATCTACCGGCGGGTCGAGCCCCATCTGGCCCGAACGATCCTTCCGGGTAGCGCCACCGTGTCGTTCCGGCCGGGCCGGGTCGCGGCCGCCACCGCCGCCTTCCCCACCTGGACCAGGGTGGAGCACGAATGGAGCCGGGACATCGACGCGGCCGGCCTGGTCGGCTGGTTGTGCAGCGAGGTCCGATACCTCGTACTCGATCCGGAGCGACGTACCCGACTCATGGTTGCCGTGGCCCGCCTGGTGGATGAGTTCGGGGGCATCGTCAGCGTACCGATGACCACGGTGGCCCATATCGGTCGGCGTCCGGACTGAAGCCCGGTCATGGTGCCCGACGGGCTCAGCTCGGGCCGGAACGGGTCGATAGGAGGGGGTGAGCAGCTTCATCAGCCGGCAGGCCAGTCCCATCGTTCCCCGCTACCGCCGGGTGGGTCTCCGGATGAGCTGTGAACGCTGCGAGGTGGCGTGGACCGGGGCCGCCGACTCCCGGTGCTGGGTGTGCGATGGACCGGGGCGGCCCGGGCCGCCGCCCTCGATCTACCCGGAGCTCGGCTGACCGGACACCGGCAGGGGACGGTTCCCCGGGTCAGGTGCCGGGCACCCAGGCGGCATCACGCCGCTCCCGGAACGCGGCGATCCCCTCCGCCGCCTCCGCCGACTGGAACAATGCACGCGACCGCACCGCGGTCCAGGCAAACGCCTCGTCACGGTCCAGGTCGGCCACACGGCGGATCAGCTCCTTCGAGGCGGCCAGGGCCGACGGGCCACCCCGCACCACCATCGACCGGTACTGGTCGAGCGCCGCGTCGAGCTCGTCGGCGGGGACCGCCCGGTTGATCAGACCCACCTCGGCCGCCCGGGCCGGGGTGAACCGCTCCCCGGTGAGAAACAGCTCACTGGCGTCGGCCCGCCGCATCTTGGGTAGGCACACCACCGAGATCACCGCCGGGGCGACCCCGATCCGGACCTCGGTGAACCCGATCTTG
>JBKDZN010000235.1:0-2229 GCA_047971245.1 Acidimicrobiales bacterium | reverse complement strand
GAACCGGGGCGTCGAAGCGGACTCCGGCCGGGTCACCGACCTCGATCGTCCCGACACCCAATCCGGCCCAGGCGGCTGCGGAGAGTTCCCACTGGGCCTCGGCGCAGGCGAGATCGCGCTCGGCGGCCTCGGCCACCGCGGCGGCCGCGCTCGCCTCGTCAGGGTGCAGGGCCACCGCGACCTGCACCACGTCGATCACTCCGGCGGTGGTCCACGCCGCCGTGGTCATGGCCAGGGGATCCGGCTCGGGACACGGCGGCCCGGTGAACTCCAACGGCGGGGTCAGGATCGCGGCGCCCTCGCCACCGGCCACCTCGTCGGCCCGGTACGGCAGTAGGGCGGTGACGAGCGATCCGGGCCCGAACTCGCCGGCCAGTTCCTCGGCGGGCCCGTCACCGACCGCCGGCTCGGGGGCGGAGGCGGCGGGATCCGTTGGTTCCGGAGCGGCCGAGCAGCCCACCAGCAGGCACCAGAGCAGGGCGACGCTCCACGGTCGGATCATCCGGCGGATCCTAGCCGGGCCGCCCATACCCCTAAGGGGCCACGCAGGATGGTGTCAGCGGTTGCGGGCCCCGAGCGATGAGGCGACCCGTGGTCGCTCACGGCCGGTACGGCGCACAGCCGGTCAGCGTCAGGGTGCCGTCGTCGGTAGCCACGGTCCGGCCGTCGGCCTGGCCGGCCCACACGGTGAAGGCGTCGGTCATCTCGGCCAGGTCTTCTGGGGTCTCGCCGGCCAGGACGACCCGGACACACGACTGGGCGTCATCGCCCCAGGTCACCGCCTCACCGTCGGCCCAGCCGATGGCGGCCCGATTCATGGTGTCCACGGTCTCGGGCGGGAGGGGGACGGTGCCCCCGGCCAGGGCGACCAGCACGTCGATGGCACCGACGTCGCGCCGGTCGAGTTCGGGGCCATCGGCCTCGGGACGCACCGCGACCTCCCTCACCGGCTCCTCGCCGGTCAGGATCTCGGCCGTGGTCGCCGGGGGCTTGGCGAACAGGTCCCAGGTCTCGGCCGCACCGCCGACATGGCCAATGTAGCCGCCACCCAGTTCATAGGGAAGGCTCAGCTCCAGGAGCAACGGAACCGGCAGCTCGTCGATCGCGGCCTGGGTCTCGGGGTCGACGTCGGCCGGGACGCCGGCGGCGGTCGCGTTGGCGGCCAACCAGGACTGTTGGACGGCAACCGCCCGGCCCTCGACGACGGTGAGGGCCACGGTCGGGTGTTCCGAGCGGACCGCCCCCGGTACCTTGTCCCGTTCCTCGGAGGCGGCCAGGTAGGCCTCGAGGTCCATGTACTGGTCGTCGAGGGCGTGGACCAGTTCGTGGACCAGGGTGGCCGCCAGTTCCTCGCTCGGCTCGGCACCGTTCGGGAGGTAGATGCGCTCGGTGTCGGGTTCGTAGTAGGCCGCGAAGAGCTCACCCCCGCTGCCGATCTCCAGCTCGGCCAGCTCCGATCCGGACCGATCGACGCCCAGGAACGCCTGCCGGTACCGGAGGTCCGCGTCGAGCTGCCGCTGGCCGGCCGGCGTGGCCATGAGCTCGTCGTACTCCCGCCGGTTCAGCTCCAGCACCCGGGCCGCGTACTCATCGTCGGCCTGACCCACGATGGTCGGCGGGGTGAGGAACGGCCGACCCGCCTGGGCCTCCACGAACTCGACCAGAGCGGCGACGGCATCCCCGTCGAGGGGCACGTCACCCTCGATCATGTACCCACCGACGGCCTCCGTCCCGGCGCCGGCGGCAGCAGGGTCGGCCGATGCGGCGGCCGCGGCGTCCCGCTCGTTGGCCGCCTCGGCCAGATCGGCCCCGAACACGTAGCCGCCGCCGAGTGCCCCGGCGAAGAGGGCGGCCAGGAGGGCGATACGGCCCTTTCGGGACGGCTTGGGCGCCGCCGGCCGCTCCCTGTCGGTGCTGTCGGAGAGGACAGTGCTGTCGGAGAGGACAGTGCTGTCGGGGGTCTCAGGGTGTGAGCGCATAGTTCTCGTCTCCAGGTCGGCGGTTCGGGCGGTGCCCGGTTCGCGGTGAGGACTACACCGTAAGAAGAAGGGTTGTCGTCGGACATCGGCCGCCCGGCCGATCCACCGCCTCCGCCTTGAGAGGGAGGCGGTCGACCGGGGCCGGCGGGCCCCGCCCGCCACGAAGCCCGGCCGGGCGGCGAGCACCGTTTGACGCAGTACGGGGCCCGACTGCCAGACTCCAGGGCATGCACCCCGAGCTTGGTTTCTA
>JBKDZN010000234.1:0-10075 GCA_047971245.1 Acidimicrobiales bacterium | reverse complement strand
TTCGGCGGGCCGCGGCGCGCCTGGGTGAGCCGGTCCACGAACCCTCGGGGGCCGTCCGCAGCGGCGCCACCCCGGCCAAGGCCCGCCGCCGCCTCGCCACCGACCCGGCCGACCTGCTCATCACCACCCCCGAGTCGCTCTACCTGATGCTCACCTCCCAGGTCCGGGAAACCCTGGCCGGGGTGGAGACGGTGATCGTCGACGAGATCCACGCCCTGGCCGCCACCAAGCGGGGCGCCCACCTGGCCCTCAGCCTCGAGCGACTCGACCGGATCACCGACCGGCCGGTCCAGCGGATCGGCCTGTCGGCCACCCAACGCCCGTTGGACGAGATCGCCCGGTTCCTCGGCGGCTACCACCGGGGTCGGCCCCGGCCGGTCACCGTCGTCGACACCGGGATCGGCAAGGAGCTCGACGTCGAGGTGATCGTCCCGGTGGACGACATGGCCCGCCTCGGCGAGCCCGACCCGGGCACGGGCACCGGCACCGGCACCGAGCTGGGCCCGGGTGCCGACCCGGCCCCCGGACGGTCCGGCCGCCGGTCGATCTGGCCGTCGGTGCACCCCCGCCTGCTGGAGCTGGTGCAGCACCATCGGTCCACCATCATCTTCGTCAACGCCCGCCGCCTCGCCGAGCGCCTGGCCACCCGGCTCAACGAGCTCGCCGTCGACGGTGACAACCGCAACGCCGAAGCCGACGGGACCGCACCGGCGCCCGGGCGGGAGCTGGTCATGGCCCACCACGGGTCCCTGTCCCGGGAGCGGCGGCTCCTGATCGAGGACCGCCTGAAGCGGGGCGACCTGAAGGGGCTGGTGGCCACCTCGTCGCTCGAGCTCGGGATCGACATGGGCGCCGTCGACCTGGTCATCCAGGTCGAATCCCCCGGGGCGGTGTCCCGGGGCCTGCAGCGGATCGGTCGGGCCGGCCACCAGGTCGGGGCGCCGAGCCGGGGCAAGCTGTTCCCCAAACACCGGGCCGACCTGCTCGAAGCGGCGGTGGTGGTCGACCGGATGCAGCGGGGTGAGATCGAGGAGACCCACTACCCGCGGAACCCCCTCGACGTCCTGGCCCAGCAGATCGTGGCCACCGTCGCCCTCGACGAATGGCCCGTCGACGATCTCCTCGAACTGGTGCGGGGCGCCGCCAACTACGCCGAGCTGTCCGACGACGCCTTCACCAACACCCTCGACCTGCTGGCCGGGCGCTACCCCTCCGACGAGTTCGCCGAGCTCCGGCCTCGGGTGGTGTGGGACCGGGTGGGCAACACCGTTCGTGGCCGACCCGGCGCCCAACGCCTGGCCGTCACCAGCGGCGGCACGATCCCCGACCGGGGCCTCTACGGGGTGTTCCTCCCCGACGGCACCCGTGTCGGGGAGCTCGACGAGGAGATGGTGTACGAGTCCCGGGCCGGGGAGACCTTCCTGCTCGGGGCCAGCACCTGGAGGATCGAGGACATCACCCACGAACGGGTCGTCGTCACCCCCGCCCCCGGCCGGCCGGGCAAGATGCCGTTCTGGCACGGGGACGGCCCGGGCCGCCCCCTGGAGTTGGGCCGCGCGGTGGGGGCCTTCGTGCGGGAGATCACCACGGCCGACCGGGCCGACGCCCACCGGCGGCTCCGGAACCGCCACGGCCTCGACGAGCGGGCCGCCGCCAACCTGTTGAGCTTCCTCGACGACCAGGCCGAGGCAACCGGGCGGGTCCCCGACGACCGGACGGTCGTCGTCGAACGGTTCCGGGACGAGATCGGCGACTGGCGGGTCTGCCTGCTCAGCCCGTTCGGCGCCCAGGTGCACGCCCCGTGGGGCATGGCCCTGCAGAACCGCCTGGCCGAACAGTGGGGGTGGGACGTCGAGCTGATGTGGAGTGACGACGGGATCGTCGTCCGCCTACCCGAAGCCCTCGACCGGGTCCCGGTCGAGGAGCTCCTCATCGACCCCGACGAGCTCGACGAACTCCTGGTGGCCCAGCTCCCCCAGACGGCCCTGTTCGCCGCCCGGTTCCGGGAGTGCGCGGCTCGGGCCCTGCTGCTGCCACGGCGCCGACCCGACCGTCGCACCCCACTGTGGCAGCAGCGCCGCAAGGCCGCCGACCTGTTGACCGTCGCCGCCCGTTACCCGAGCTTCCCGATCCTGCTCGAGACCAGCCGGGAATGCCTCAACGACGTGTTCGACGTGCCCGCCCTGCGCCGGGTGCTCGTCGAGCTGCGCAGCCGGGCCATCCAGGTGGTGCCCGTCGACACCGATACCGCCTCACCGTTCGCCCAATCGCTCCTGTTCGGCTGGGTCGCCCAGTACATGTACGAGGGCGACGCCCCGCTGGCCGAACGGCGGGCGGCCGCCCTGTCCCTCGACCGGGAGCTCCTGCGGGACCTGCTCGGGGCGGAGGAGCTCCGGGAGCTGCTCGACGCCGGCGTGCTCGCCGAGCTCGAGGCGGAACTGACCCGAACCGCCCCCGGGTGGCAGGCCCGCACCGTCGACGCGGTCGAGGACCTGGTCCGCGGGCTCGGCCCGCTCACCACCACCGAGATCGGTTTGCGGGTCGACCCCGCCGCCGACCTCGATCCCCAGGACGCGATCGACCAGCTGGTCGCCGAGCGGCGCCTCATCGGCGTGGTGGTGGCGGGCGAATCCCGTTGGGCGGCCGCCGAGGACGCGGCGCGTCTGCGCGACGCCCTGGGGGTCACCCTCCCCCCGGGCCTGCCGGCCGCGTTCACCGAACCGGTCGACGCCCCCCTGCTCGACCTCGTGTCCCGCTTTGCCCGCACCAACGGCCCGTTCCTCACCCCGGCCGTCGCCCACCGGCTCGGCGTGCCCTCGGCCCGGGCCGCCCAGGCCCTGGAAGCGTTGGAGCGCCAGGGGCGGGTCGTCCGGGGCGAGTTCCGTCCCGACGGTGTGGAACGGGAATGGTGCCATGACGATGTGCTCCGCCGGCTCCGGCGCCGTTCACTGGCCGCCCTGCGCCGGGAGGTCGAACCGGTCGAACCGGAGGTCCTGGCCAGGTTCCTGCCCCGATGGCAGCATGTGGACGGTCGCCTCCGTGGCCTGGACGGCCTGGCCGAGGTGATCACCACCCTGCAGGGCGCCGCCCTGCCGGTGTCGATGCTGGAGTCGGCCATGCTGCGGGCCCGGGTGGTCGACTACGAGCCGGCCCTGCTCGACACCCTGGCCACCGCCGGCGAGCTGGTGTGGTTGGGGGCCGCCCCCCTCGGCGCGGCCGACGGGCGGATCCGGCTTCTGTGGCGCGACCAGGTCCCCGCCCTGGCCGGCCCGGACCCCGACGGGACCGACCTGACCGGCCCCCACGACCGGGACATCCACCAGGCCCTGCGGGCCCACCTGGTCTCGCGGGGGGCGTCGTTCTGGCCCGAGCTGGTCGCCGCGGCCCAAGCCGCCGGTTGCGACTATGACGACACCACCGTGCTCACCGCCCTGTGGGATCTGGTCTGGGCGGGCGAGGTCACCAACGACTCCTTCACCCCCCTTCGGGCCCTCACCGCGGGCAGCACCCCGAAGCGGCCCCACCCGGGCCGGCGATCCGGCAACCGGGGCCGGACCGCCCGGCGCCCGTCGCTGCGGGCCCTGTCGCGCGTCGGCCCACCGTCGGCCACCGGCCGCTGGGCACCGGTGGCCCCCCTACTCCAGCCGCCGGTCAGCCCAACCGAAGCGGTGACCGCCCGGGCCCAGCAACTCCTGGAGCGCTACGGGGTGCTCACCCGGGAGATGGCCTTGGCCGAGGGGGCCGAAGGCGGCTTCGCCGGCGTGTATCCCCTGCTCAAGGCGTTGGAGGAACGGGGTCAGGTTCGCCGCGGCTTCTTCGTGTCCGGGCTCGGGGCCGCCCAGTTCGCCCTTCCCGGCGCCGTCGACCGGCTACGGGGCCACCGCCCCGCCGGGGTCGGCGACGAGCCCGAACCGACCGTCACCCTGGCCGCCTGCGACCCGGCCCAGCCCTACGGGGCCGCCCTCCCGTGGCCCGACAGCCCCGGTCGACCGTCCCGGGCCGTTGGGGCGTGGGTGGTGCTCCGGTCTGGCCGGCCGCTGGTCCACCTCGATCGGGGCGGGCGGAGCCTCACCCGGTTCCCGGCCGCCGGGCACGACGACGGTTGGATCGGGGCCCTGACCGCCCTGGTCGCCTCCGGCCGCGGACCGGAACGGATCGAGGTCCGCACGATCGACGGTGAACCGGCCGGCGCTCACCCGGCCACGGTCGACGCCCTCATCGCCGGGGGATTCGGGGCCGGGTACCGGGGCCCGATCCTCCGTCGCTGAACCGGCCCCGGCCCGCTCGAACCCGCTCGAACCGGTCCCTGGGCCCGTCCGACCCGTTCTGACCGTGGTTGCTTCGAGAACCTGGAGCAGCCACGGTCAGAACGACGCTAAGGGGGGTGGCGGCCGCTACCGGAACCGGGCCATTACCAGCTTGGCCTGCCGGGCCAGCTTGACCGCCACCCGCATCGGCGCCGGGGTGACCGACTCCGAACCCTGGGTCCAGGTGCGGGGACGAGGGGTGCCGGTGACCACGTCGCCGACGGTGTAGGCGGCGACCAGGGGCCGGAAGGTGGTGCCGGCCTCGTCGTGTTCGAACCGGAGACCGGCGATCGCCTCGACCTCGGCCACCGTCGGGGACTCCCACCATTGGCCGAGCATGCGGCGCACCGCCGGTCCCAGGCTGACCGGCTCCACCCCCCACCCGTCGAGGGCCTTGCGGGACGGGATCCGGGCCGCCATGCGCAGGGCACCCTCCCACAGATCGGCCCGGTCGCCCTCGTTGCTGCCCTCGGGCCGGTCGAAGATCGGTTCGACCTCGCCGCTGCCGTCGCGGAAGTAGTCGACCACCCGGGGTCGGCCGGAGGCGGTGAGGGTCTCCACCCGGGCCACCGGGGTGCTCCGCTCCAGGGCGCTGCTCCCCTGGTAGGCGAAGCGGCGGATGGGGACCGACGCCTCGACGTCGGGGATCAGGCCGGTGCCGCCGAAGTGGAAGTGGGTGGGTTCATCGGCGCCGGCCGAACGGAGCACCGACGAGATGTGCCAGGCCAGGCGGCACCGCCAGCCCACGTCCACCAGGCCCACATGGCCGTCGACGATGTCGACATGTCGGGCGTAGTCGATCAGGAGCAGGCGACGCTCGTCGGAGCGTTCCAGGACCAGTTCCCCCACCGACTCGTCGGCGAGGAGGGCGTGCCAATCGGCGACGGCGCCCGGCGTCAAGGGCTCGTCGGGCTCGGCGGCGGCCAGGGCGGCGTGGGCGCCGCCGAAGCGATCCAGGTCGGCGGGTTCCAGGCCGATCCGGGCCAGCAGGGCGGCCAGGGGTACGTCGTGGCGGTGGGTCTCCAGGAAGGCACCGGCATCCGCGGTACCGGCGGCGAGCCACCGGTCGAGCCCGACGGCCGACGCCGACGCCAGGCCCCACAGCATCCGGGAGCAGTGGACGTAGGACATCGACAGGCCGTTCCAGTGGTCGGCCGGAAGGAGCTCGGCGATCCGCATGGGGAGCTCGCCGTCGCGGGCCAGGAAACCCAACGAGGTCAGCTCGGCCCGTTCGGCTTCCTCGGCCAGCCACAGGCTGAAGGCCACCAGGGCCTGGCCGGCGATGTCGACCCCCTGGGTCTGGGCCGCCGCCCGGTGGCCGTCGGGCTCGCCCCGCTGGGCCTCGCCGGCGATCTCGAGCCGGGTGGACCGGGCGGCCGCGGCGATGGCGGGCCCGGTGGAGCGGGCGTCCGCCGCGATCAGCCGTTCGTAGCGGTTCAGGTCGGCCTCGGCCACATGGAAGGGGCGGATGCCGTGGCGGGCCGCCATCACCCCGTCGGCCCACGGGTTGTTCCCCACATGCCACACGGTGTCCTCGGGTGGACTATCGGGCCAGATGCGGGGGTAGAGATCACCGCGGGACTTGGTGGCCCCCATCTCGCAGGAAGCGAACAGGCGGTCGCCGTCGTGGAACAGGCCGTGCGATCGGAGCAGCTCGACCAGCAGGGCCGAGGACCGGTCGGTGTCGGACACGAAGGTGATGGCCGAGCCGAGGGACCGGATGGCGTCGAGGCCGGCGATGGCGGCGGGGACCGGGCGGCACAGCTCCCGTTCCAGCTCGTCGGCGGCGACGTCGCGGTGCCCGTGGGCCGAACCGGCACCCGCCCACCGGTGGTCGATGGCCAGCTCGACGGCCTGATCGGCGGCCAGATCCCGGATCAGGCAGGTGTCGAAGACGTCGACGCTGACCTCGACGGGTCGGGACGCCCTGACCCGGTCGACGAACTCGGACCAGGTGACGGTGGGGAAGGCGAGGTCACGCCGGTGGAGCCGGAACAGGACCCGTGGGCCAACCCACGGGACCCGCGCCATCCGGGTGACGAGCGAGGTCGGCCACACCCCGGCCAGCATAGGGGGCCCGGAGCGGGCTCCGGGCCCCCTAGCACGAGGTCAGGTGGCGGCCGGGGCGGTCGAACGACCGCGGAACATGAAACCGGCGATGACGAGGGTCACGCCCCAGGCGATGGCCAGGATGCCGAGCCACAACGCCACCGACAGGGCCGACTCGGCCGGGTTGCTGACGAACACGATGCCGGCCACGATCCACAGGGCGCCGCCGAGGGCGAGGAGCCACCGGTGGGGAAGGCCGCTGCCGCCGATGGCGGCCACGATCTCGAAGATGCCCCGGACGAGCATCCAGACGCCGAGGACCCAGGCGATGGCGGCCAGGCTGATGCCAGGCCGGAAGATGGCCAGGAGGCCGGCCAGGATGCCGACCACGGCCGACAGCAGGAGCCAGAACCGAAGGCCCCCGGAAATCCCCTTTTCGAAGGCGGCGACCAGATCGTAGATCCCGTCCACCAGGGCGTAGACGCCCCACACGATGACCAGGGTCACCGCGGTGCCGATCGGCCAGAAGGCGGCGATGAGGCCGAACAGGATGGCGAGGATGCCGCTGACGATCAGGGTGGTGGATGATCGTCGACCGAGTTCTTCAAGCATGCGTTGGGCCCTCCAGGGACGGGTACCGCGGTTCGGGCAAAGGATGGCCCGAACCCCGGTACCGGGCAACAGCGACTCGAATCGGTAAAGCGCCGGTCAGTCAACCGTCACATCGGCGAACGAGACCCGGAGGTCCTTCTTGAGAGCCTTGCCCGTCGGGTTGCGGGGGATCTCGGTCACGAACTCGACCCGCTGGGGCAGCTTGTAGCGGGCCAGCTTATCCCCGCAATAGGTGAGGACCGTGTCGGCCTCGAGCGCGTCGTCGGCCTTGACCACCACCGCGAGTGGGGTCTCGCCCCACCGATCGGACGGGATGCCGATCACGGCCACGTCGGCCACGGCCGGGAGGGTGCGGATCACGTCCTCGATCTCGGCCGGGTACACGTTCTCGCCGCCGGAGATGATCATGTCCTTGATGCGGTCGCGGATGAACACGAAGCCGTCCGTGTCATAGACGGCCACGTCACCGGTGTGGAGCCAGCCATCCACGATGACCTCGTCGGTGGCCTCCTGGTTGTTCCAGTAGCCGGCCATGATGTGGCGGCCCCGGACGATGGCCTCACCGGGCTCGTCCACACCCACGTCGTTGCCCTGGGGGTCGACGATCCGCACGTCGGTGTGGAAGAAGGCCTTGCCGGTGGAGCCGATATGGGCCATCGCGGCGTCGGGGCTGATCAGGCAGGCCGGGCCGCCGCTCTCGGTGAGCCCGTACACCTGATGGACCTCGAGCCCGAGGCCGGCGTAGTCCTCGATGAGGGAGGCGGGGACCGGCGAGGCGCCGCTCATGATCCACCGCAGGCGGAGCGGCTGATGGACCTGGGGATCGTAGGTCTGGAGCATCACCTGGAGCATGGCCGGCACGGCCAGGGTGCAGTCGATGTTCTCGTCCCGGAAGATCTCCCAGATCCTGACCGGGTCGAAGGTGCGCATCAGGACGGCGGTGCCGCCCTTGTAGATGGTGTCGAGCAGGGGGTTGAGGGCGCCGACATGGAACAGGGGGAGGCAGATCAGGTAGCGGTCGCCGAAGCGCAGGTCGGCGGTGGCGAGCACGGTGAGGATCGACCACTCGACGGAGTTGTGGGTGTGGAGGACCCCCTTGGGCAGCCCTGTCGTTCCCGAGGTGTACATGAGGAACATGGGGTCCTCGCCCCCGCCGACCGGTGCCACCGGTTCGGTGGAGGCCGAGGCCACCTCGAGGTCCCAGTCCGACCAGGCGGCCCCGCCCTCGGTACGGAACCAGTTCTCGATCGGGGTGGCGTCGTCGCCGATCCGGCCGGCCAGGTCCTCCACCACGGCGTCGTAGTCGGGGCCCGAGATCATGACCGTGGCCCCGGCGTTGTCGAGGATGTAGGCCAGCTCGTCGGCCACCAGGCGCCAGTTGAGGGCCACCACGACGAGACCGGCCCGGGCCGCCCCGTAGAAGACCTCCACGAACTGGTGGCAGTTGGGCAGCAGGGTGGCCACCCGGTCACCGGGCTGGAGGCCCAGTTCGAGCAGGGCGTTGGCCACCTGGTCGGCCCGCTGGTTGAGCTCGGCGTAGGTGAAACGGCGGCTGGCGGCGTCGTCCACCACCGCCTCGAGGTCGGGGTTGAGCTCGGCCCGCTTGGCCAGGTGGCTGCCGACGTTGGTGGGGGCGAGGGTGGTGTCGTTCCCGCGGGTCGTGTCGTTGCCCATCGTGGTGTCATTCGCCATCGTGCGCTGTCCTCCTCGGGACGACATGGTCCGGACCTGGCCTGTGGCCGGTTCCGGTTCGGGTGGTTGAAGATCGAAGGGTAGTGGCTCCGGGGGACCCGTGTGCCGCCCGCCACCCTCCAATCACCCGGCGGGCCGGTTCAGGTTGCGGGCGCCCGGTTGAGGCGGAAATGTTCGATCAGGCGGTTGGTGGACGGGTCGTGCCGGAGGGGCCCGTCGCCCACCAGCTCGGGCCCGATGGCGGTGGCGAGCTCCTTGCCCAGTTCCACCCCGAACTGGTCGAAGGAGTTGATGCCCCAGACCGTGCCCATGGTGAACACCTTGTGCTCGTACAGGGCGATGAGGCGGCCGAGGGTGGCCGGGTCGAGCTGTTCGGCCAGGATCGTGCCGGTGGGCCGGTTGCCGGGGAACGCCCGCTGGGGATCGGCGTGGCGGCGGCCGAAGGCCAGGGCCTCGGACTGGGCGAACAGGTTGGCCATGAGGAGGTCGTGCTGGTCACCGATCGGGTCGGTGGCCCTGACCATGCCGATCAGGTCGGCCGGCACGATCTCGGAGCCCTGGTGGAGCAGCTGGTAGAAGGCGTGCTGCCCGTTGGTGCCGGGCTCCCCCCACACGATCGGCCCGGTGGCGTACCCGACGGGCCGCCCGGACCGGTCGACCCGTTTTCCGTTCGATTCCATGTCGAGCTGTTGGAGGTAGGCGGGGAAGCGGGCCAGATGGTCGGCGTAGGGGAGGACGGCGTAGGTGGGCAGGCCCAGGAAGTCGCGGTACCAGACCCCGATCATGCCCAACAGGACCGGGAGGTTCCGCTCGAACGGGGCCGTCCGGAAGTGGATGTCCATCTCCCGCATACCGGCCAGGAATTCGGTGAAGTGCTCGGGGCCGATGGCCAGCATCAGGGAAAGGCCGACGGCGGAACCGACCGAGTACCGGCCCCCGACCCAGTCCCAGAACCCGAAGATGTTGTCGGCGTCGATCCCGAACCCGGTCACCCGGTCGGCGTTGGTCGACACGGCCACGAAGTGGCGGGCCACCGCGTCCGGGCCGGCACCGGGGCCGAGCCCGTCGAGCAGCCACTGGCGGGCCGAACGGGCGTTGGTCAGGGTCTCCAGCGTGCCGAAGGTCTTGGACACCACCACGAACAGGGTGGTGGCGGGGTCGAGGTCGACCAGGGCCTCGTGCAGGTCGCTGGGGTCGATGTTGGACACGTGACGGACGGTGAGCTCGCGGCGGCTGTAGGGCCGGAGGGCCCGGTAGGCCATGGCCGGGCCCAGGTCGGATCCGCCGATACCGATGTTGACCACCGCCGTCACCGGTCGTCCGGTGGCCCCCACCCAGCGGCCGGCGGCCACGTCGTCGCAGAACCGGGCCATTCGTCCCAGGACCTCGTGGACTTCGGGGACCACGTCGACCCC
>JBKDZN010000233.1:0-13798 GCA_047971245.1 Acidimicrobiales bacterium | reverse complement strand
TTCTCGAGGAAGTGGTTGAGGTTCTTGCTCCGGCGCATGACCTTGCCCGATCCGGTGACCTTGAACCGCTTCTTGGCGCCCTTGTGGCTCTTCATCTTGGGCATGGGTTGTGCTCCTGGTGTTGCTCACTGCTCGGCTGATGGGGGCCTGTGTGCAGGCGGGCCGCGGAGATCCCACGGGACCGGTTGGGCCCCGATGGGATCCACGTGGACGTGGCCGGGATCCGGGACCGCGGCGCCGGCTCGGCGTCGCGGTGGCTCCTCAGGCGGTGCCGTTGCCGGACTCGGGGGCGGATGCTCCCTCACCGGCGCGGGCCTTGGCTCGCTTCTTCGTGTCGGGACCGAGGACCATGGTCATGTTGCGACCGTCGAGTCGGGCCGAGGCCTCGACTCTGGCGTAGTCCTTCACCCGATCGGCAATGTCATCGAGGATCTTGCGACCGAGTTCGGGGTGCGTGACCTCACGCCCCCGGAACATGATCGTGATCTTCACCTTGTGACCCTCTTGGAGGAATTTCTCCACCTTGCGGGTCTTGGTGTCGAAGTCCCCGCCCGAGATCTTGGGCCGGTACTTCATTTCCTTCACAACGACGTTGCTCGCCTTTTTTCGGGCCTCTTTGAGCCGCTGTGCCGCTTCGTACTTGTACTTGCCGTAGTCCATGATCCGAACCACCGGCGGGCTCGCCTTGTCGGCGACCTCGACGAGGTCCAGATCGAGTTCGCGGGCTAGCGACAACGCTTCGGGAATCGGTTTGATCCCCAACTGGTCGCCGTTCGGGCCGATCACTCGGACTTCCCGGGCCCGGATCCGATCATTGATCCGTGGCTCCTGCGATGGCGCAGCTATGGCCGATCACCCCTCATGCAGATGCAGTGCTCCTCGTGTCAGATACTGGTTCGTGGTTCCCAACGAGAACGAGGGCACTGGCGAGACGGCCGGGGCCGCCTCCAGCGCAAGACACCGAAGGCCCGAGAGAACACTCGGGTCGTCGGGCCGATCTGCTGACCCGGACGCACTCGCAGGTGGCCGGGTGGGGCCGAAGCCCTCTTTCTTGATGGCTCCTGAGAGGTTAGCAGCAGTACGGGCGCGATTGCTTCCCGATCATCGGTTTGGTCGTGCGCCGACCAGGATGACGAATACGACACGTTCACCGGGCCGGAAGCCGCCCCGCTCTAGCCTGGACCGGGTGAGTTCGGCACCGTCAAGGGTATTCGTGGCCCGCCTGGCCGGGACCGCGGTGTTCGACCCCTTGGGTGACAAGGTGGGTCGGATCCGCGACATCGTCGCGGTGTCCGCCACCGAGGAGCCGGCCCCCCGGGCCGTGGGCATGATCGTCGAGGTCCCCGGACGGCGCCGGGTGTTCCTCCCCATGACCCGGATCACGAGCATCGACGCCGGCCATGTCATCACCACCGGCCTGGTGAACCTGCGCCGGTTCGAGCAACGCCCGAACGAAACCCGCCTGCTGGCCGAACTGCTCGATCGCCGGGTCCGCCTGGAATCGACCGGGGAGTCGGTCACCATCGAGGATGTCGCCATCTCACCGGACCGGTTGCGCCAATGGTGGGTCAGCAAGCTGTTCATCCGCCGGCCGCGAACCGCCCGCCTGCGCCGGGGCGAGACGATCATGGTGGACTACGCCGAGGTCGATTTCGGTGGGCGGTCCCAGCAGGGGACGGCCACCCTCCTGGCCCGGCTGGAGCAGCTGAAAGCGGCCGACCTGGCCGACGCGGTCCACGACCTGGCCCCCCGGCGCCGTCTCGAGGTGGCCCAGGCCCTCGACGTCGAACGGCTGGCCGACATGCTCGAGGAGTTGCCCGAGTCCGACCAGGTGGAGATCCTCTCCGGCCTCGACACCGATCGGGCCGTCGAGGTCCTCCAGGCGATGCAGCCCGACGACGCCGCCGACCTCCTCCTCGATCTCCGACCGCAGGAAGCCGAGCGCCTGCTCGGCCTGATGAACCCGGACGAGGCCGAGGACATGCGACGCCTGCTGTCCTACGACGAGAACACCGCCGGCGGCATGATGACCACCCAACCGGTGATCCTGCCGCCCGACGCCACCGTGGCCGAGGCCCTCGCCCACGTCCGGCGGGTCGACCTGACCCCGGCGCTGGCAGTGGCCGCGTTCGTCTGCCGCCCACCCCTGGAGACCCCGACCGGCCGCTACCTCGGTCTGGTCCACATCCAGCAGATGCTGCGGGAACCGCCCAACACCGCCCTCGGCGACGTGCTCGATCAGCACGTCGAGGCCTTGGACCCCACCGCGTCCCTGGAGACCATCACCCGCCACCTGGCCACCTACAATCTCATCTCGGTGCCGGTCACCGACGAGACCGGCTGCCTGGTCGGTGCGGTGACCGTCGACGACGTGCTCGACCACCTGCTGCCCGACGACTGGCGAGGCCGCCATGACTGATCCCACGTCGCCTCGCCGACGCCGCACCGCCCTTGATGTCCCCCGGCAACAGCGCCGCACCCTGCCCACCCCCCAGGTCGACGCCGAGGTGTTCGGACGCTGGTCCGAGGCGTTCGCCCGGTTCATGGGGACGGCGAGCTTCCTGGTCGGCATGACCGTGTTCGTCGGGGTGTGGCTGGCCTGGAACACCCTCGGACCCGAGCAGTACCAGTTCGACCCCCGGCGCCTGAACTTCACCCTCCTGACCCTGATCCTGAGCCTCCAGGCCTCCTACGCCGCCCCCTTGATCCTCCTGGCCCAGAACCGCCAGGACGACCGCGACCGGGTCGCCTTCGAACAGGACCGCCAGCGGGCCCAACGCACCCTGGCCGACACCGAGTACCTGGCCCGGGAGGTGGCCGCCCTGCGGATCGCCCTGCGTGACGTGGCCACCCGCGACTTCCTCCGCTCCGAGCTCAAGGACCTGCTCGCCGAGCTGGAGGCCGGTCGCGACGACACCCCGGAATCCCGGCCCGGCCCCTTCGACCCGGCCGCGGGACCCTCCCCGACCCCGGGGCGGGGATCCGCCGACCACCAATCGGGCCCCGCCGACCGGACCGCTCCGGCATCGGCCGACGGCCGGAGGATCCTGGCCGTCTCCGATCACCTGGGCGAGGTGCGCCGCCCGCCCCGGGCCGACCGGCCCTGACCGCCATCCGGGCGGGCCGGGCGCCGGTTTCGGACTACGGCTCTCGACCCGGGACCGCTAGCGTGGACCCATGAGTCTGTGGACCCCCGGCGGGGAGCACACCGTTCCCCGCTCCGAACCCGCCGCCGAGCCGTCACCTGGCCCCGATCGGCCCCTCACCGCCGAGGAGCAGGCCCAGGCCGAGGCCATGGCCCACGAGCTCTCGGAGGCCCGGGCCCGGCTGCTGGAGACCGACGTCTCGACCGTGATCGCCAATCACGCCCTCGGCATCTACGAGCTGGCGGCCATTCATCTCACCGCCGACGAGCCCAGATTCGATCAGGCCGCCCTGGCCATCGACGCCCTGAAGGCCATCGTCACCGGTCTGCCCGGCCGGCTCGGCGAGGCCGAACCCACCCTGCGGGAGGCCCTGCAACAGGTGCAGATGGCCTACGTCCAACGTTCGTCCGCCCCCGGCACACCGGCTGGTGCTCCCGACGACGGCCCTGCGACGCCGGCGACCGACGCCTGATCGGCGTCGGGGTCTGCGCCTCGCTCAGACCCCGCCCGAGGTGCCCCACCGCGCCGCGTCGACGGCCCGGCCCAGCCCGAATCCCTGACCGAGCCCGATGCCCAGGGCGGCCAGCACCCCCGCGTCCTCGGTTTCCTGCACCCCGCGGGCCATGACGTCCGGTCCGTCCGGCCCGGACCGGACGGCGGCGCGGCCCGCCGCCACCAGGGCCTGCGAACCCGCTTCGCCGGCGACCAGGCCGGCGGTCAGTTCGGCCCCGAGGATCAGGGTCGACGCCGGGAACGGGTCGACGATCCCGCCCCGGTCCGCGACGAGGGGGGCGGCCCCGCACACCTCGCCGGCGGCGACGACGGCGAGGTCGGCCGGGTGCCAACAACCGTCGGCTCCGGGCCGGGCCTCGAACTCGATCTGGTCGGTGACCCCGGCCCGCCGCTCCCGCCCCCGGCGCGCGATCGCCCGTTCGAGCTGACCAGCGGGCACGGGCACCAGGAGCGGCGGCGCCGCCCGACCCCGGTCGACCAGCCACGCCCGGGCCCGGTCGATGACCAGATCGGTCCAGCCCGTGGCCACGCCGGCCTCGTCGAGCAGGTCGGCGAACCGGGCCATATCCAGGTTCCGGCGTCGGGGGTGGGCCCAGCGGGGCCGCACCGCAACCCGGTGCAGCCGGCCGGTGGCCAGCTCCACGATGGGCTGGAGCCGCAGGTCGACCGCCCCCGCCGGGTCGGCCTCGAACAGGGCGATCAGGGCGGCGACCAGTTCGCGGCGTCGCACCAGTTCGGCCCGGTCCGACGGTCCCGCCTGCTCCACGGTGGCCGGGGCCGCCCGGCGCCGCGCCAGGGCGGCCAACGCCGCCAGGTCCTCGAGGTCGTCGTCGGACCGCCCGACGGCCAGGCCGCACGCCGCCCCGTCCCCCATCACGGCCCGGACCCGCTCCGCCACCCGGTGCCCGTCCCGCACGGTCAGGAGACCGCCGATCGTGACCGTGACGCCGGGAACGGCCCCGCGAGGTTCCGATCGCCCCCGGCCGGGTTCGGTCACCGTCACGTCGTCGGACCGCCGGAACCGGGCGAGCAGGTCCGTCACCTCCTCGGACCGCCGGCCCGGGTCGCCGACCGGCGGAGGAGGGCCGACGACCACGGCCACCAGGTCGCCGGCTCGGCGCCGCCGACCGGCGGGCTCGTCGTCACCGGCGCCGGCAGCCGGAGCGATCGGATCGGGTATGACCATCGCCGGTTGCCATCGGCGACACCGGCGGGGAGGTGTGTGGGCCGAACGGCCCGGCGCCGGGGGTCAATCCCCCAGGGGAACCACCTCGGTCGCCTCCCAGCGGCCCGGTCCGGCCGCCGCGGTGCGGTACACCACGGCCCGGCCCGGATCGATCGTGCGGGTGCCGTCCGCGATCGCCGTGCAGTGGAACACGATCGGTTCGGGGCCGGTCCCCCCGACCGGGAGGCCGCCCGGGTCGGTCGGGCCGGGGACGAGGGTTCCGAGCCCGGCCGCGGGGTCATAGTCCAACACCCGCCCCTGTCGCAACAGGCCGACACCGGCGGCCAGGGCCTGACTTCCCGGCGCAACCGGGGCCGGAACCCCGTCGGTCACGGGGTGGCCACCTGCCCGTCCAGATCGAGCAGATGACCGAGACGTTCCTGCTTGGTCCGGAGGTAGGCGATGTTCTCCGCCGTCGGCTCGGTCTGCAACGGCACCCGCCCGGTGATCTCCAGGCCGAACCCGTCCAGGCCGCCGTACTTGGCCGGATTGTTGGTCATCAACCGCATGGTCGTGACCCCCAGGTCGACCAGGATCTGGGCGCCGATGCCGTACTCCCGGCTGTCGACCGGGAGGCCCTGTTCCAGATTGGCTTCCACCGTGTCCCGGCCCTGGTCCTGCAGGTCGTAGGCCCGGATCTTGTGGCCCAGGCCGATCCCGCGGCCCTCGTGGCCCCGGAGGTAGACGACGACGCCCTCCCCTTCGGCGGCGATGTGCTGCAGGGCCAGGTCGAGCTGGGGGCCGCAGTCGCAGCGGAGGGAACCGAAGATGTCACCGGTGAGGCACTCGGAGTGGACCCGGACCAGCACGTCGGACGCCTTGCTCACGTCGCCCCGCACGAAGGCCACATGCTGTTCACCGTCGAGGATGGACTCGTAGACCACGGCCCGGAAGTCGCCGTAGCGGGTCGGGATGGTGGCCTCGGCGAACCGGGTCACCAGCTTCTCGGTCCGGCGCCGGTGCCGGACCATGTCGGCGATCGAGATGAAGACCAGGCCGTGCTCCTTGGCGAACACGGCCAGTTCGGGGACCCGGGCCATGGTGCCGTCGGGGTTGACGATCTCGCACAGGACGCCACCGGGGCGGAGACCGGCCAGGTTGACCAGGTCGAGCGCGGCCTCGGTGTGGCCGGCCCGTTTCAGGACTCCCCCGGCCCGGGCCCGGAGGGGGAAGATGTGACCGGGTCGGGCGAAGTCGGCCGCGGTCGTGGACGGATCGACCAGGGCGCTGATGGTCCGCGACCGGTCCTCGGCCGAGATACCCGTGGTGGTGCCGTGGCGGTAGTCGACCGACACCGTGAACGCGGTCCGCATCGCCTCGGTGTTCTGGCTCACCATCAGGGGCAGATCGAGCTCGTCGGCCCGGTCATCGGTGATCGGGGTGCAGATGACCCCCGAGGTGTGGTTGACAAAGAAGGCGAGGCGGTCGGGGGTGGCGAACTCGGCCGCCATGATGAGGTCGCCCTCGTTCTCCCGGTCCTCGTCGTCGACCACGACGACGATCTCGCCTCGGCCGATGGCGGCAATCGCGTCCTCCACGGGGTCGAGTACCGACTCCCGGTTCGGTGAAGCGGCTCCGCCCGCCGTCGACGCGTCCGATGCGGTCATGCTGTGTCTCCCTTGTCTCCCTCGGTGGAGGCGGCATGTCCGGCCGTGGACCCGCCCCCGTCTCCGTCCAAGCCGAGTAGGCGCTCGGCGTACTTCGCCATGACGTCCACTTCGATGTTCACCCGATCGCCCGGGCCCTTGTGACCCAGGGTCGTGACCTCGGCGGTGTGCGGGATGACCGCCACCGTGAACCCGTCGACCGCCGGGTCGACCACGGTCAGGCTGACCCCGTCGACGGTCACCGAGCCCTTCTCCACCAGGTACCGGTCGAGGGAGTCGGGGACCTTCACCTTGAGGTCGGGGGCCGGTTCGACGATCTGACCCACCGCGTCGACATGGCCCTGCACCAGATGACCCCCGAGCCGGTCGGTGAGCCGCACCGGCCGTTCCAGGTTGACCGGATCACCGGGGCCGAGATCGCCGAGCTGGGTGCGGGCGAAGGTCTCGTCGGTCACGTCGGTGTCGAACCAGCCGGCCACCGGATCCCAGGCCACCACGGTCAGGCAGCAGCCGTTGACGGCGATGGACGCCCCCAGCTCCACGTCGTCGAGCACGGTGGTGCAGGCGATCCTGAGTCGGGGGCCGTCCAGCGCCGCCACCGAACCCAGCTCTTCGACGATGCCTGTGAACATGGCTCTCATCTTGCCGTACGACCCGGGGATCGGTCTATCTCATGGGGTCGGGCCCGGGTGACGGACCTGAGGGTGGCGGTACGCCCGACCACCGGGTTCGGGGCCCGGTACGCGTCGGGCTCGGGGATGAGGTCGAGGCGGAGATCGTCGCCGACCGGCACGGCGGACAGGGTTCGCAGCCGGGTGATGTCCTCGATGCCGGGTGCCCCGGGCCCGGTGAACAACCCCCGCCCGTCGTCACCCCCCATGAGGGCGGGGGCGAGGTAGAACACGTACCGGTCGACCAGGCCGGCCCGGTGGAACCCGGCGGCCACATGGGCACCGCCTTCCACCATCACCTGGAGCACTCCCCGGCCGGCCAGGTCGTCGAGCAGGGGGCCGAGGTCGCCCCGGTACTCCAGGCATGGGCGCACCGCCGCGTCGGCGGGGGCCGACCCGAGCACGACCCGCAGCGGGGGCCGGGGCGGACGGCCGTCGGTGGCGATCACGCCCCGCACCGTGAGGCGGGGGTTGTCGGCCCGGACGGTGCCGGCACCGACCACGATGGCATCGGACTCGGCCCGGACCAGGTGGGCGTCGGCCCGGGCCGGGGCGCCGGTGATCCACTGGCTGGTACCGTCCGCGGCCGCGGTGGCCCCATCGAGGGTGGACGCCAGCTTCAGGACCACATAGGGCCGGCCGGTGCGCCGCTGGTGCAGGTAGGGCGCCAGCTGGGTCTCGACCGCGGCCGCCCCCTCCCCCACCGTCACCTCGATCCCGGCCCGCCGGAGTCGTTCGACACCCCGGCCGGCGACCCGGGGGTCCGGGTCGACCACGGCGACGATCACCCGGCGGACTCGGGCGGCCACCAGGGCGTCGACGCACGGCGGGGTGCGCCCCTGATGGGAGCAGGGTTCGAGGGTGACGGCGACGGTGGCCCCGGTGGCCTCGGCGCCCGCCTGGCGGAGCCGGCCCAGGGCCGCCACCTCGGCGTGGGCCTGTCCGGGCCGGCCCGTGGACCCGGTGACGGTGACCCCGTCGACGGTCCGGATGGCTGCGCCCACCCACGGGTTGGGGGGTGACACCAGCCGCGCGTCGTCGGCGACGGTCACCGCGGCCGCCATCAGCTCGGCGTCGCCGGGGCGGGTCCCGGTCAGTGGGGCCGCCCCCCGCTGAGCAGATCGACCGCGTGGGGGACGATGTCGAGCACGGCGTCGAGGGTCTCGATCGCCCCGGCGGTGGAGCCGGGTGTGTTGAGGATCAGGGCCTCGGCCCGGGTACCGGCGATCGCACGGCTGAGCCGGCCCAGGCCGTCGGGGTTGACGGTACGCATCGCCTCGGCCAGGCCCGGTGCCTGCCGGTCGAGGGCGGCCGCGGTGCCCTCGGGGGTGAGGTCTCGGGGACCGAACCCGGTGCCGCCGGTGGTCACGATGAGGCCGGAGAACCCGTCGGCCAGTTCGACCAGGACGTCGCGGACCGAATCGATGCCGTCCGCGACGCACCGGTGATCGACCACGTCCCAGCCGGCACCGGTCAGGTGCTCGACCAGGGCCCGACCCGACCGGTCGTCACGGGTGCCGGCCACCACCCCGTCGGACACGGTGACCACCTTGGCCCGGCCGGTGCCGTTGAGGATGCCGGCCGGGGGCGACGATCGGCCGGTCGGGCCGGGCCCGGTGCCGCCGGTCGGGGTGTGACGGTGGCCGTGATCAGGGGTGGAGGGGGGCTGGGTCACGGTGTTCAGTGTGCCGGGTCGGGGCCGCCCCGACACCGGCTACCGTCGGAGCGTCACGGTCCCTGAACGAGCCGAGAACGAGGCGTTTCATGTCCCGAGCCCACAACTTCTCCGCCGGCCCGTCGGCCCTCCCGGTCTCGGTCCTCGCCGAGCTCGCCGAGGCGTTGCCGGAGCTGGGCGGTACCGGCATGTCGGTACTGGAGATGAGCCACCGCAGCGCCCCCTACGAGGCGGTGCACAACGACACCCTCGAACGGTTGCGGCGCCTGTCGGCCGCCCCGGACGAGGTGGACATCCTGCTCGTCCAGGGCGGGGCCACCCTCCAGTTCGCCATGGTGCCGTTCAACCTGCTTCCCGCCGACGGGACCGCCGCCTACGCCGTGACCGGGGCGTGGGCCCGCAAGGCACGCGCCGACGCGGCCCGGATCGGCGGGGTGCATGACGCCTGGGTCCGCCCCGAGGGCGATCCGCTCCGGATGCCGCACCGGGGCGAGCTCGACGTTCCCGCCGGGACCGCCTACCTGCACACCACCTCGAACGAGACCATCGAGGGTGTCCGCTACCCCGACCTGTCGGTCCTGGCCGGGGTGGCGGACACGGTGGTGGCCGACATGTCGTCGGACATCTTCACCCGACCGATCGACTGGGACGCCGTCGACCTGGTCTACGCCGGTTCCCAGAAGAACCTGGGGCCGGCCGGGGTGACGGTGGTGTGGATCAGGCGGGACCTGCTCGACCGGGTCCCGGATTCGGTGCCCAGCTATCTGCGGTACCGCACCCACGCCGATGGCCACAGTCTGGCCAACACCCCGCCGGTGTTCGCCATCTGGGCCATGGGCCGGACCCTGGCCTGGATCGAGGACAATGGTGGGATCGAGGCCATGGAGTCCCGAGCGGTGAAGCGGTCGGGCCGGGTCTACGAGGTGATCGACGCCAGCGGCGGCTTCTACGCCAGCCCGGTCCTGGCCGAACACCGATCGCTGACCAACATCGTGTTCCGCCTGCCCGACGGCGACACCGAGGCCGCGTTCCTGGCCGGCGCCGAGGCCGAGGGCATGTCGAACCTGAAGGGTCACCGCTCGGTCGGCGGGATCCGGGCCAGCATCTACAACGCCCTCGCCGACGAGAGCGTGGACGCCCTGGTGTCCTACATGGAACGTTTCGCCGGGGAGCACTGACCGACCGGTGGCGTCGCTGGCTCCCCTGTCGGTGGCGGTGGTCGAGCCGACCTGGGCCGCCCGTGTCGTCTCGCCGGCCTACGACGCCCTGACCCCTCGCCAGCGGCGGGCTCACCTGGAGACCAATCCGGACAGCTTCCTGGCCGTGACCCGGTCGGCGGCCGATCTGAGCCCGGCCGACCGGGCCGCCGGCGTCGACCCGCTGGCCGGTTCGCTGGCCGCCCTCGAACGCCTGTCCCGGCTGGGCGCGTACGGTCCGGCCTCGACCCGGCTCCTGGTCTACCGCCTCACCGAGGGTGACGCCCGCCAGACCGGGGTGGTCGGCGGCCTGGCCGTGGCCGACTACCGGAGCGGGGCGATCCGGACTCACGAGGACGTGGACCGGGCCCGGGTCGAGTTCCTGGCCCGGGATCTGGCCGCCCAGCAGGTCCAGTCGAGTCCGATCACGGTGGCCCGCCGGGTCGATTCGGCGGTGGACGCCGCGGTGACCGGGGCGATCAGCGGCGAACCGCTCCTCCACCTCGTCGGCGACGACGGCCTGGTCCAGGAGGTCTGGGAGCTGCCGGACCCCGACGGGCGGGTGGTCCGGGCCATGGCCCGCCATCCGCTCTACATCATCGACGGTCATCACCGGGCCGCCGCCTCGGACCGCCTGGCCGCCGGGTCGGGGGCTCCGGCCACCCAGTGGATGTTGGGGGTGGTGTTCGACGCCGCCGACCTGGCCAGTACCGCCTTCCACCGCCGGCTGCCCGTCGACGATCCCGACCAGGTCCTCGCCGAGGTGGCCGCCCGGTTCCCCGTCCGCGAGGCGGACCCCGACCGGCCGGCGGTGACCGCCCCGAGCGTCGACGGGTCGGTACTGGCCGGCCAGGGTCCCGATGAGCTGGTCCTGGTGGCCCGGGGTCGGGCCTACCTGGTCACGGTGCCGTCGGTGGCTGCCGCCGGGGACCCGACCGGGTTCGGCGCCCTCGACACCGTCCGGCTCCAACGAGCCGTCCTCGGGCCGGTCCTGGGGGTGGCCGAGCCCCACCCGGACGGCCGCGTCGAGTATCGCCCGGCTCTGGGCCGTCCGGGTGACCCCGCCGTCTCCCCCGGCGACGACCGGGCCTGGTGGCTGATGCGACCCGTGCCCACGTCGGCCTTGCTCGATGCCGCCGACACCGGGGTGCTCATGCCCCCGAAGTCCACCTACTTCGCCCCCAAGACCCGGTCCGGGGTCCTGCTCCGCCGCCTCTGACCGGTGCTCCTGCCGGTCCGCCCTCAGGCCGTCCGGCGCAAGCGGAACAGCATCATGCCGTCGCCCTCGTCGGGCAGGAGGGTGGCGACCGGGCCCCGGCTCGACCATGGTGGGCCCGGGGCGTCGAGCACCGTGGCGCTGGACCGGGCGGCCACCGTGTCGAGCACCCCCCGGCTCTCGGCGCCGGTAAGGGTGCACACGCTGTAGGTGAGCTCGCCCCCGGGTCGCAGCAGATCGAGCCCGGCCAGGACCAGTTCGACCTGGAGCTCGGCCAACCGCACGGGGGCCGCGGCGTCGATCCGCCACCGGGCATCGGCCCGCCGGCGGAGGCTGCCCAAGCCGGAACACGGGGCGTCGACCAGGACCCGGTCGGCCACCCCGGGCCGGATCGGTGGCCGCCGACCGTCGGCGACCACGAGGCCGACGTCGGCCCCGAGCCGGGTCACGGTGCGGGCCGCGGTCCGGACTCGGGACGGTCGGAGGTCGCCGGCCACGACGCGGGCCCCGACGGCGGCCAGGCCGGTGGCCTTGCCCCCGGGGGCGGCGCAGGTGTCGATGACCAGGTCACCCGGACCGGCCCCGACGGCGGCCACCACCAGTTGGGAGGCCCGGTCCTGGGTGTAGCCGTCGTCCCGCCGGGCCGTTTCCACCGGACGGTTCATGGCCCGCAGGGCTTCATCCGCGTCGGCCCCGCCGAGCTCCTGGGTGAGACGGCGGACGATCCAGTCGGGGTAGCTGAGCTCCGTGGCCCGGTCGGGGAACTCCACCGGGGCCGAGGCCACCTTGCGGAGCACCGCATTGACCACGGATCGGCCCCGGCCCGACACGGCGCCGACGGTGGCGGCCACCGCGGCGTGCGGCGGGGTGTCGAGGTAGACGAGCTGGTAGGTACCGACCCGCAGGGCGGCCCGGATCGGCGGCTCGACGTCGCCCAGGAGGAACCGGTCGACCAGGTGGTCGCAGGCCCGCCGCATCCGGGTGGTGCCGTAGACCAGTTCGGTCACGAACCGGCGATCAGCGGGGCTGAGGTCGCTGCCGTCGAGGGCGGCCGGGACCGCCGCGTTGACGAAGGCCCCGTCGCGGTCCACCCGGACCAGCAGGTCGATGGCCAGTTTGCGGCTGGCCGCGCCGACCACGGCCTTGCGTTTCGACGGTCGCCCCGACCGCGGCTTGTTGCCCGGGTTGTGCCGTCCCCCGCCCCGACCGGACCGCTCAGACAAGACGATCTCCCGGTCCGGGACGGACCCCGTTCAACCATGCCGCCGCGGCCATCGGCCGCTTTCCTTCGGGCTGGACCGTGATCAGCTCCAGCGTCCCGGCCCCGGTGGTCACACCGGCTGGGCCGATGGAGCCGACCGAGCCGCCGGCAGCCCCCTCGACGGGCCGGGCGTCGACCACCCGGAGACGTTTGTCGTGGTAGGTGGTCCAGGCCCGGCCTATCCGGGTCACCCGGGCCAGTTGCTCGGCCGGTTCCGCCCAATCGAGGCGGAGCTCGGCCGGGTCGATCTTGGCCGCGTACGTCACCGTCCCCACCTGGGGGTCCGGCCGACCGAGGCCGTCGACCAGGGTGTCGACCACCAGGTCGGCGCCGATCCGGGCCAGGCGGGCCGTGAGCCGATCCGCGGTCTCTCCGGGTTCGATGGTGACCGTTCGGCGCTGGTAGACCGCGCCGGTGTCGAGCTCGGGGGCGACGTCCATCAGGCACACACCGGTCTCGGCGTCCCCGGCCAGGATGGCCCGCTCCACCGGGGCCGCCCCCCGCCACCGGGGCAGGAGCGAGAAGTGGATGTTGACCATGCGGAGCCGATCGAGGATCGGGTTGGGGATGATCCGCCCGTAGGCCACCACCACGCCGAGCTCCGCACCCACGGTGGCCGCCTCGGCCAGATCGGTGGTCACGGGCAGGCCCCGTTCGAGCGCGGCCGCCTTGACCGAGCTGGGGGTGGTTTTCGAGCCCCGGCCCCGGCGCCGGTCGGGTCGGCTGACGACCAGGGCGATGTCGAACCCGGCATCGTGCAGGGCGGTGAGGGGCGGAACCGCTGCGTCCGGGGTGCCGAGGTACACCAGCCGCCGGGGGCGGAACCGCTCGTCCGGCGCCGTCACCGGCGCGCCGGCCCGGGGCCGCGCCCGGTCGGGCCGATCGCTCGTATCACGGTCGGGTGAAGCACCGCCGGCCTGGCCACCGTCATGGGAGACGGAGCCCGCCCTTGGCCCGGGCCTTCAGGCCGCGTCCGGGACCCGGGTCGGCCCCGGCACCGGCGTCCACCGGATCGAGGAACAGTTCTCGCACCGTGCGCTTGGCCGCCTTGCGGTCGGCCGCGTCGAGCCGGTCGATCAGCATGATGCCGTCGAGATGGTCAAGCTCGTGCTGGAACAGGCGGGCGAGGAGCTCGTCGGCCTCGATCGACACCTCGGTGCCGTCGAGGTCGTAGCCGGTGATGTGGACAGCCTTGGGCCGCACGATCTCCCAGGACAGGCCGGGCACCGCCAGGCAGCCCTCGTCGTACACCCATTCACCCCGCGACTCGTTGATCACCGGGTTGACC
>JBKDZN010000232.1:0-8921 GCA_047971245.1 Acidimicrobiales bacterium | reverse complement strand
GTGGAAGCGCCCACCGAAGAACGCAACGAGCTGTACCGGTTCGATCCGTCCACCATCAAACACCGCACACCGGAGCATCCGACTCGGGACGACATCGAGGTCATGGCCCTCGAGTTCCACGCCGACCCGAAGGAACGCATGGCCTGGATGCGCCATCACGCCCCGCTGTACTGGGACGATGTCACCGGCCTGTGGGCGGTCACCAGCCACGCCCTGATCAGCCGGATCGAGGCCGACTGGGAGACCTTCTGCAGCGGCAAGGGATCGCGGCCGGAGAGCTCGGTGCCGTCGATGATCAACGCCGATCCGCCCGACCACACCCGCCGCCGGCGGATCGTGAGCTCCGGGTTCACCCCCCGGAGGGTGGCCAACCACGAGGCGTTCCTGCGGGGAACGGTCACCGAACTCATCGACGGGGTGATCGACCAGGGCCACTGCGATTTCGTCACCGACATCGCCCGGCCCATCCCCCTCCGGATGATCGCCACCCTGATGGGGCTGCCCCTGGCCGACGAGGACAAGCTGCTCCACTGGTCCGACCTGTTCGCCACCGGTGGAGACGAGGTCCGCGAGGACGTGATCACGGCGATCTACGAGTGGATCGAGTACATCGACGACCAGCTCCGGACCCGGACCGACCCGGCGGCGGAGGACCTCATCAGCCTGCTCATCCACAACGAGAACGAGCAGCTCAGCCGGGAGGACCTGATCTACGAGACGATGCTCATCCTCGTCGGCGGGGATGAAACGACGCGCCATGTCATGTCCGGTGGGCTGGAGGCCCTGCTCCACCATCCCGACCAGCTCGCCGCCCTCCGGTCCGACCCGGCCCTGCTCCCGGGTGCGATCGAGGAGATGCTCCGCTGGATCACCCCGGTGCGCAACATGAACCGGACTGCCACCCGCGACGTCGAGCTCGGCGGTCAACCCGTCCTGGCCGGCGACCGGTTGCTGCTGCTGTACCTGTCGGGCAACCGGGACGAAGCCGTGTTCGACCGGCCCGACGTGTTCGACATCACCCGGGACCCGAACCCGCACATGGCCTTCGGCGCCAACGGCCGTCACTTCTGCATGGGGGCCAACCTGGCCCGGCTCGAACTGCGGATCCTGTTCGAGGAGGTGTTCCGCCGGCTCCCCGGCATCCGCCTCGTCGATCCCGATTCCCTCCAGCCGGAACGCCGGGGGAACTTCGTGCTCGGTATCGAGACCCTCCCGGTCGAGTGGTGAGCACCGTGGACGACCCCACCGCGGCGGCCCCACTGGCCGGTCGCCACGCGTTCGTCACCGGCGGCGGGTCCGGGATCGGCCTCGGCGCCGCCCGGGCCTTCGTGGCCGACGGGGCGACGGTGACCATCAGCGGCCGGACCGAATCCCGGCTCGTCGACGCCGTGAAGGAACTGGGCGAGCAGGCCCGGTATGTGGTGGCCGACGTCGATGACGAAGCAGATCTGGCTGCCGCCCTGGCCGAAGCGGACGGGCGGGCCCCGTTGTCGATCGTGGTCGCCAACGCCGGCACCGGCGGCGCCGGGTTCATCGAGGCGGTCGAGGTGGCCGAGTGGGAGCGGGTGCTGCGCACCAACCTGACCGGGGCCTTCCTGACCCTGAAGCACGGCGCCGCCCGTCTGCTCGCCAACGGGGGTGGGGCGATGTGCGCGGTCTCCTCGATCGCCGGATCCCACACCCACCGCTTCATGTCCCCCTACGTCGTGTCCAAGGGAGGGCTCAACGCCCTGGTCCGCAACGCGGCCGACGAGCTCGGCTCGCGCGGGATCCGGGTCAACGCCGTCGCCCCCGGTCTGGTGGAGACGGCCATCTCGGCGTCATTGCAGACCACCCCCGAGATCAACGAGGACTACCGGCTCAACATGCCCCTGGGTCGGCGGGGGACCACCGCGGACGTGGCCGCCGCCATCCGGTTCCTGTGCGGCCCCGAATCGGCCTGGGTGACCGGCGTGGTCCTGCCGGTCGACGGCGGCCACCACCTCCGGCGGGGCCCCAACATCGATGCCCTGCTGGCCGGCTTCGGTGATGTGCCCGAGCCGAGCGGACCGGGTTCCCCCGTGCCCGACGCCTGATCCGCCCGGATCGGAACCTGCGGGTCGGAGGCGGCCCGCGGCCGTGCCTAGCCGGGAAGGGGTCCGATCCGTTCGGCCAGGAAGGTGTAGACCAGCGCCGCCCGGTGGGCGGCCTGCTCATTGGTGGCCGACCCCCCGTGCCCGCCTTCGATGTTCTCGTAATAGGTGACGTCCTGGCCGGCGTCGAGCATCAGGGCCGCCATCTTGCGGGCGTGGCCCGGGTGGACCCGGTCGTCGCGAGTCGAGGTGGTGAACAGGACCGGCGGGTAGCTGACGGCCGGATCGACCAGGTGATACGGGGAGAACGTGCGGATGTAGGCCCACTGGTCGGGGTCGTCGGGGTCACCGTATTCCTCCATCCACGAGGCACCGGCCAGCAGGTGGTGGTAGCGCCTCATGTCGAGCAGGGGGACCTCGATGACCACCGCACCGAACAGCTCGGGCCGGCGGACCAGCATGTTGCCCGCCATCAGGCCCCCGTTCGATCCGCCCTGCACGGCCAGGTGCCGGGGACTCGTCAGACCACTGGCGATGAGATCCTCGGCCACGGCGGCCATGTCCTCGTAGGCCCGGTGACGATGCTGCCGCAGGGCGGCCTGGTGCCAGGCCGGACCGTACTCGCCGCCACCCCGGATGTTGGCCACCGCATAGGCACCGCCCCGGGTCAGCCAACCGGACCCGAGCGCCCCGCTGTAGCTCGGGGTCATCGGGATCTCGAACCCCCCGTAGCCGTAGAGCAGGGTCGGGGTGGTGCCATCGGCGGGCGCGTCGGCCCGGCGGACCAGGAAGTACGGGACCCGGGTGCCGTCGGCCGAGGTGGCGAAGTGTTGTTCGGCGACCAGACCATCGGTGTCGAACCAGGCCGGACTGGTCTTCAGGTGCTCCGGCTCACCGAGCCGGCCGTCGTCGCTGATCGAGCCGATCGACAGGGCGGTGGGGGACAAGAACCCGGTGGTCACCAGCCACAGGTCGTCCTGAGCGAGCGGGTCGACGGCCCAGGCCTCGATGGTGCCCATCTGGCCCGGATCGGCAACGGCCCGCCGGACGAACGGGCCGACGCCGCCGACCGGGTCCTCGGTGTCGCCGGTCCGCTCCCCTCCACCGGCCCGATCGTCGACGGTGGGTCGGGGGGTGAGGACCTCGAGACGGTTGGTGACGTCGTCCAGGATGGTGAGGACCAGATGGTTCCGGGTCCAGGTCATTCCGGCCAGGGAGGTGGTCGGGGCGGGGGAGTAGAGGACCTGGAGGTCCCGTTCACCGGCCAGGAACGCGCTGAGCCGGGTGCCGAGCAGGGACCCCGCCGGGTGGGTGAGGTTCCCGACGGTCCAGTCGTCGCGCAGCTCGATGGTCAACCAGCCCCGGTTAACCCGATCCTCCGCGGAGAGGGGGGAATCGATCAGGGTCGGGGTGTCGTCGTCGCCCAGCACATAGAGCCGGCTGGTCCAGAACGTCGGCCGCACCGAGACATAGGTGCGCTCGTGGCCGGGGGTGGTGTCGCGTCCGGCGGCCACAGCCATCACGTCGGCATCGGCCTCGAACACCGCGGTGGCGTCGCCCAACGGGGTGCCCCGCCGCCACCGTCTCACCATGCGGGGATAGCCCGACGAGGTCATCGATCCCTCGCCGAAGTCGGTGAACACCAGCAGGGTGTCGGGGTCCTCCCAGGCCACACCCCCCTTCGCCAGGGGGCGGGAGAAGCCGTCGGGCACGAACCGGCGGGTGCGGAGATCGAACTCGCGGGAGACATCCGCGTCGGTCCCGCCGGGCGACAGGGCCACCATGGCCAGGGGGAACCGGTCGGCTCCGGGATCGGTCGCGGTCTCGGCCCCGGTCAGGTCGCGCCAGACGGCGGCGCCGTGCCACACCCAGCCGGTGTCCTCGGCTTCGGCCAGGGCGTCGAGATCGAGCAGGACCTCCCAGTCGGTGGTCTCGCTCCGGAACGACTCGGCCGTCGTCCGCCGCCACAGGCCCCGCTCGTGGCCGGCATCGGTCCAGAAGTTGTCGTAGTGACGGCCCCGTTTGGTGACGAACGGGATCTTGTCGTCGGCGTCGAGGATCTCCCGGATGCGGGCCTTGGTGGTCTCGAAGACCGGGTTGGCGGTCAGGCCGGCCGCACGCCCGGCGTTCTGTTCGCGCGCCCAGGCGAGGGCGGCCTCACCGTCCACCTCCTCGAGCCAGAGATACGGATCGGGATCGGCGGTGGTCATCGGGCCGATGCTAGCCAGCGGCCGGCCCGGGGCCGGGTCGGCGCAACGGGGCCGACCCGGGGGCTCAGGACGGGCGGCGCCAGTCGGGCACCCGGTCGGAGATCACCCCGGCGTCGGCCAGCTCATCGATCTCGGCGTCGCTCAGGCCGAGCACCCGCGACAGGACCTGGCGGTTGTGTTCGCCGCGGAAGCCGACGACCGGCTTCGCGCCGCTGTCGGCCCGGCTGAACCGCCACGGGGACTGGGGCACGGTGACCGTCTCGTCCGCCCCGATATCCAGCGTCACGAACGCTCCCCGCTCCGCCGCCCAATCGGTGGCGGCCAGTTCGGGAACGGTGCGGACCTCGGCGGCGAGCACCGTGGAGACCCCGATGGCGGCCTCCAATGCCTCGGCGGTGTCGAAGGCGGCCACCCATTCGGCGATCCCGGCCTCGAGGGCGGCCCGGTTGGCGGTCCGGTCCTCAGGGGTGGCGAAGCGAGGGTCGTCCCGCCAGTCCTCGTGGCCGGTGGCGGTCACGAACACGTCGAAGCCGCCCTTGGAGGTCGGATCGATCGTGATGTTGACCGCCCGGCCCCCGGCCAGCCGGAAGATCGGCGACCAGTTCTGGCCCGGGCGGAAGCCCGCCACCGGATCGTCGCCGCTCAGTTCCATCGAGGCCAGGTCGTTGACCAGGAGGGTCGATTCGGCCATCGACACCTCGACGGCCTGGCCCGTCCCGGTCCGGTTGCGCATGTGCAGGGCGGCCAGCAACGCGGCCAGCGCGTGCAGGCCGCCGTAGGTGTCGGCGTGAGACATCGGATCGTTGCGGAACTCGGTGTCGCCCCGGCGGCGGGCCACCATCTCGGTCACCCCGGCCTCGGCGTGGATGGCCGAGGCGTACGCACCCTGACGCGAACGACTGTTGCCGTGTCCCCACCCGCTGACCGAGCACAGGATGATCCGGGGGTTGCGGGCCGCCAGCTCCTCGTACGACAGGCCGAGCCGGCCCATGACGTCGGGCCGGAAGTTCTCCATGACCACATCGGCCTGTTCCACCATGCGGAGGAACACCTCCCTGGCCCGCTCGTCGGTCAGGTCCATCGACAGGCATTCCTTGCCGGCGTTGTAGTGGGCGAAGTACGTCGACATGCCGGCCACCCGGGGCACCATCGCCCGGGTCAGGTCACCCCGGGGGGCTTCGACCTTGATCACCTCGGCTCCCAGATCGGAGAGCAACCGGCCTGCGATGGGTCCGGCCAAGGCCTGGGTCAGGTCGAGCACGACCACGTCGGAAAGAGGGCGTTCCATGGGCGGCGACGATACCCCCATCACCGTCGACAAGCCGAAGAGGGCGGGCGCGAACCCGGCGCCTCAGCGGAGCAGTTCGGCCACCCGGGCCATCCCCTCGGTCTCGGCGTCGCCACCGGCTCCGCACGGGGTGAGGCTGACCGTGGTCGCACCGGCATCCACGTAGGGGCCGAGGAAGTCGGCGATCTGCCCGGGGGTGCCGACCGGTGTGTACCGGGCGAACGCGGCGAAATCGATCTTGTAGAAGGCGGTCATGCGTTCGGCCACATGGCTCCGGCCCTCGTCGGCGTCGGCCCCGACCCCCACCCAGGTCTGGATCCCGTGGCGCCAGGTCACCTCCCGGTCGGCCCCGAGCCGCTCAACCAGGTCGGTGCCCCGGCGGAACCGGTCGACCGAGCACCAGGTGGCCAACCAGCCGTCACCCAGCCGCCCGGCCCGGCGGAGGGCAGCGTCGGACCGGCCGCCGATGACGAACGGAACGGGCGGGTCGGGAGTGGGACGGATCCGGCCACCGGTGAAGGTGAACAGGTCCCCGTCACCGTCCACCGTGTCGCCGCTGAGCAGGGCCCGCACCGCGGTCAGGGCGGCGTCGGTCCGGCGACCCCGAGTGGCGGGATCGACCCCGCACACCTCGAACTCGTGCCGGTCCTCACCGCCCACACCGACCCCGACGGTCAGGCGACCCGGGGCCATCTCGGCCAGGCTGGCGATCTGGCGGGCCGCCACCATGGGGTGGCGCAGGGCGAGCAGCAACACCCCGGCGTAGAGATCGAGCCGTGGCTCCATCCCGCCCATCGCCGCCAGGTGGATCAGCCCGTCGATCCCGGAGCCGTCGTGGAAGCTGACATGGTCGGCGGTGAATACGAAATCCAGCCCGGCGTCGGCGATTGCCGCCAAGCGCTGCTGCTTGCCGCCGGCGGGAAGCCGGGCGAGGTCCCACGGCGTGCTCACCCCGACCCGTACCGATGATCCGGACTTCCGCATGGGCTGCACGCTAGCGCCCGGTGACGGGTGGGTTCGAACGACCGGGCCGCCCGCGCCCGCCCGCCCTCAGAGAATCCAGTTCTCGCCGGTGGCCCGGATGGTGACGTCGCCGATATCGATGCCCCACGGCTGGTCGATGGCGTGGATGACCTGGTCGGCGATGATGTCGGGGGTGATGGCCCAGTAGCCGGGTTCGTCCCGGTCGGTGGCGGTCGGGGGAAGGGTGCCGGCCTGGTAGGCCTCGACGTTCTCGGCGTAGACCCCGGCGTTCTGGCCGGCCAGGCCGACGATGGCGGCCGGGTTCACCACCCCGGCCCCCAGACCGGTGCCCATCACGCCGGTCGGGCGGACGATGGTGACCTTGATCGTTCCCTGGGATTCCACCCGGAGGGACTCCGACAGCACCGCCACCGCGGCCTTCGTGGCGCTGTACACCCCGGACCCGGCCGTCCCCGCGTTGGCGTAGATGGACGAGACGTTGACCACATGGCCCCGGCCCTGGCCGATCATCTGGTCGTGGACGGCACAGATCCCGTTCAGCACGCCCTTCAGATTGATGTCGATGCAGGCGTACCAGGCGTCGCGGGCCTGCTGGTGGTCGGCGAAGAAGGCCAGGGGCATCACGCCGGCGTTGTTCACCATGACGTCGATGGCGCCGTATGCGGCCACCGTGGACGCCGCCATGGCGTCCATCTGGGCCGCGTCGGTCACATCCACCGTCTCGGCCCGGGCCACCCCACCCGCGGCCTCGATCGCCGCCGCGGCTTCCTTGGCCGCCGCGCCGTCCCGGTCGGCCAGCACCACCCTGGCCCCACGGGCGGCGGCCTGCTCACCGATGAGGCGGCCGAAGCCGCCGCCCCCTCCGGTGATCACCACGACACGGTCCTGCAGAAAGCTGGTCACCATGGGCCCAGCTTGCCAGACCGGCTCCCGCTCCACCCGTCGGGCCGGTCGGTCCACATCGCCGGTCCGCCGACGTCGGATCGAGCGGCGCGGGCCGACCACGGTCGTCTTCTCGCCCGCCGCGGTCCGATCTGCCAGGATCAGAGGCGCTATGACCGGACCCCCGCCCACCCCCGATCGTCGCGGCGCCCTGCTCGTCGTGGGGGCGACCAGCGGGGCCGGCAAGTCGACGGTCGCCGCCGGGCTGTGCCGGGCCCTGCGGTGGCGGGGCCTGCGGGTGGCCCCGTACAAGGCCCAGAACATGTCGAACCATGCCGCGGTCACCACGGACGGAGGCGAGATCGGCCGGGCCCAGGCCGAGCAGGCCGCCGCGGCGGGGGCGCCGCTCGACCGGCGCATGAATCCCGTGCTGCTCAAGCCGAGCAGTGACCGGCGGAGCCATGTGGTGGTCATGGGTGACGAGCGGGTGATCACCGACGCCCACGACTACGGCCGGGTGGCGGCCACCCTGCGGCCGGTGGTCCTGAGCGCCCTGTCGTCGCTGCGCCGCGACTACCCGTGGGTCATCGCCGAAGGCGCCGGTGGGGCCGCCGAGATCAACCTGCTCGACCGGGACCTGGTGAACCTGCCGCTGGCCCGGGCCGCGGGGGTCCCGGCCGTGCTGGTCGTCGACATCGACCGTGGCGGCGCGTTCGCGGCCGCCTACGGCACGATCGCCCTGCTCCCACCCGAGCTCCGGGCCACCGTGGCCGGCGTGGTGTTCAACCGGTTCCGGGGTGACGTCAGCCTGCTCGACGCCGGCCTCGCCGACCTGGAGGCCCGCACCGGGGTACCCGTGCTCGGCGTCCTGCCCCACCTGGGCCCGGATCCCCTGCTGGGCGTGGAGGACTCGCTCGACGTGACGCCCGCCTCCGGGTCGGGCTCGGAGGCGGACCGGCCGGTCCGGGTCGCCGCGGTCCGGCTGCCCCACCTGGCCAACCCGTCGGATCTCGACCCGTTCCGGGTGGAGCCCCATGTCGCCCTGCGCTGGGTGACCGCCCCGAGCGAACTGGCCGACGCCGACCTCGTGGTGATCCCCGGTAGCCGGGCCACCGTCGAGGACCTGCGGTGGCTGGAGCGGCGGGGGCTACGGCAGGCACTGATCCGGCTGGCCCACCAGGACTCCACCCGCATCGTCGGATTGTGCGCCGGCTACCAGATGTTGGGGACGGGCATCGACGACTTCGTCGAGTCGGGGGCCGGCATGGTCGACGGGTTGGGGCTGTTGCGGACCGAAACCCGCTTCGAGCCCACCAAGATCGTCCGCCGGTCGACGGGACACGCCGGGACCCTGCCGGTACACGGGTACCAGATCCGCTTCGGCCGCCCCGTGTCCGACGACCCGTGGCTCGAGATCGACGGCGAACCGGAAGGCTCGATGGACCCCACCGGCCGGGTCTCGGGCTCCAGCCTCCACGGCCTGTT
>JBKDZN010000231.1:0-4603 GCA_047971245.1 Acidimicrobiales bacterium | reverse complement strand
CGATCGGGCGAGCCCCGCCGGATCGACCGAACGTCGCTGGGAGGTCATCCGAACGTCGGGATCGACCTATGCTCCGGCCATGGTGACGCAGGACACAGCCATCGCCGAGGCGGCCCGCCGGTGGGCCACGGAAGGATGGGTGGTCGTCGACGAGCTGATCCCGCAGGCCGAGATCGACGCCGCCGTTGCCGAGCTGCCGGCCGGGGACGCCGAGCCGTCCACGGCCACCAATCCCTCCCGGCACGCCCGGCCCCGCGGCAGCGGGGCTGACGACAGCGCGAACGCCAACGACGAACCCCGGTTCCGGTACCGGCAGTTCTCGGGCACGGTGCTGTTCCCGATCCCGGACGCGCCGCACCTGAACCGGCTGTTCGTCCATCCCCGGCTGGTGGCGTTCGCCCGCGCCGCCCTCGGCGACGACGACCTCCGCCTCTACCAGGCGCGCCTGTGGTCGAAGTACGCGGGCCGGGTCGACTACGCCCAGCCCCACCATGTCGACCGCAACCACTCCCTGGTCCCCACCCGGAGCGAGCCCGGCTTCTGGCACCTGGAGTGCTTCATCTACCTGAGCGACGTCGAGGCCGACACCGGCGCCCCCCGCCTCGTCCCCGCCGACGCCGTTCCCGCCTACGACGGGTCGGAGCCCATCCGCTCCCAGGAGGCGGCGCCCGAACTGTACGAGCAGGAGATCGCCGCGGTCGGGCGGGCCGGATCGTTACTCGCCTACCGGTCCGACGTGTGGCACCGCGGGGTCGACCTGGTCCGCCCGGGCAGCGAACGGCATGTGGCCGTCGCCGCCTTCCGGCTCGCGGCCAACGAGTGGATCGGCTACGACAGCTTCCCACCCCTGGCCGTCAACGCCGACTTCGCCGCGTTCGTTGGTGGCTCCACCCCCGACGAGCTGTCACTGTTCGGGTTCCCCCGGCCCGGGGACCCGTACTGGACCCCGGCCACCGTGGAGGCCGTGGCCGCCCTCTACCCCGCCCTCGACCGCACCCCGTGGCAGGCCGCTCTCGCCCCCTGACCACGGCCGGACGGCACGACCCTCACCATCAGCCCAGCTCGGCGCCGAGGGCACCGACCCGGAGCTCACCTTCACGGGTCTGACCGCCTCGGGCCAGGAAGGCCTCCATCCGGGGTCGAGCCTCGGGACCGCGCAGGGTGAGATCGAACCGGTAGGCCTCCTCGATCAGGCCGTCGTCGGGCTCGGCCCCGTGGATCGTGGCCGCCTTGGCCTGGGCGATCGCCTCGGCCGGGAACGAGGCGATCCGGGCCGCGAGCCGGTCCACGAAGGCGGGGAGCTCGTCGGCCGGGAGGGCCCGGTTCAGCCAACCCCACCGTTCGAGCGTGACCGCGTCGACATCGTCACCGCCCAACACGATCTCCAACGCCCGACCCCGGCCCACCAGCTCCGGCAACCGCCGGCAGCCACCCCCACCGGGCAGGATGCCGAGCGGCACCTCCATCTGGCACAGCACCGTCCGCCCCACCGCCCCGAACCGCATGTCGGCCCCGGCCGACAGTTCGGCGCCACCACCGCCCACCCGGCCGCCGATCTCGCAGATCGTCGCTTTCGGCATGGTTCCCAACCGCTCACCGAGCCGGTGGATGGCGTGGGGCCGGTCGGGCCGCACCGCCGGACCGGACGTGTCGACGGCCAGGATCGCCCGCACGTCGTAGTGGGCGATGAAGAACTCCGGGTTGGCGCTGCGAAGCACCAACGCCTTGATCGTGTCGTCATCGTCGGCCCAGTCGACGGCGGTTCGCAACGACCGGAACAACTCGGGGGTCAGCAGGTTGATGGGGGGCGAGTCGATCAGGATCACCGCCACACCGTGATCGGCGGTGACCGTCACCCCGGGGAGGTCGAGGGCGGGGCTCATAGCCGGGGCAGGAGGTGGCCGGTGTTCTCGCCCTGCTCGTAGACCTCGGCGGCGGGGCCGACGATCAGCGGGTCGGGTTTGGCCACCAGCTCATGGTTTTTGGCCGGATACTCGAAGGCCGACAGCAGGACCCGCATCGCTTCCAGGCGGGCCCGTTTCTTGTCGTTCGACTTGATCACCGTCCATGGGGCGTCTCCGGTGTCGGTGTAGAAGAACATCGCCTCCTTCGCCTCGGTGTAATCATCCCATTTGTCCAGGCTGGCCAGGTCGGTGGGCGACAGCTTCCATTGTTTCACCGGATCGATCCGCCGGGAGGCGAACCGGGCCGCCTGCTCCTCACGACCCACCGAGAACCAGAACTTGAACAGCTCGATCCCGGAGTTGACCAGCATCCGTTCGAAGTCGGGGCAGGAGCGCATGAACTCCAGGTACTGGGCCGGGGAGCAGAACCCCATGACCCGCTCGACGCCGGCCCGGTTGTACCACGACCGGTCGAACATCACGATCTCGCCCGCGGTCGGGAGGTGGGAGACGTAGCGCTGGAAATACCACTGGTTGCGCTCCACCTCGGTCGGCACGGCCAACGCCACCACCCGGGCGCCGCGGGGATTCATGTGTTCGGTGAACCGTTTGATCGAACCCCCCTTGCCGGCCGCGTCACGACCCTCGAACAGGATGACCACCTTGCGGCCCTCCTCCTTGATCCACCGCTGGAGTTTCAACAGTTCGATCTGGAGGGCGTACTTGGTCTCCTCGTACTCAGCCCGTTTCATCTTCTTCTCGTACGGGTGACCGATTCGCCACGGCCGCACACCCTCGTCGGCACCGTCGGCGCCCGGGTCGTCGTCGGTGGCCCCGTCACCGGATGCATCGTCGGTGAGATCGATGAGGTGCTGGCGCAGCTCCTCGATCTCGTCCACATCGAAGGCCTCGTCCTCCAGTTCGACGGTCCGGTGCTCCGCCCCGTTGCCCCCGCTCACGCCGTCCCGGCGGCCATCCTCGGCCACCGGATCGTCGACAGTCCCCACATCACGTTGCTCGGCCATACACCGAGCCTAGGCACCCGTCGGCATCGGGTCGATGCCGACAGCGGGCTCACCCTGCGGCCGCAGTACTCACAGGCCCGGTTCGACGGCCGATGGTGCCCCCGGTCGGCTCCGGGTCGGGCCGTGGGCGGCGCCCGCTGATCGACCCGGCCGGGCCGATCCGATGGTCAACGGAGGAAGCGACGATGAGCGGAACCGTCTGGACGGGGTCCTACGTCCTGTTGTGGTCGACGGCCCTGGCCATGGGGGTGGTCCTGGCCACCGTCGCCCGCCGGACCGCCGGCGCCCGCCCCCGACCGGCGCCGGTGCGCGTCGACGGGCCGGCGCGGCCCGGGGCCGGCGAGCTCGACGACGAACCGACCTGATCCCCGAGGAACCGGCCCACCCGGCGCCGGAACCGCGGCGCTCGGCGCCCGTGGGCACCGTCCCGGACCGAACTCTGCCAGCATGGGACCCCATGAGCTCCCCCGCACCCCGGTCCGACGATCCACCACCCGGGCCGGCCGGGGCCGATGACGCCTGGCCCTGGGTCGACGGGGTGCCGGTGGCCGGGGATCTGACCGTGGACCTCGACGCCATCGCCGCCAACGTGGCCACCCTGCGGCGGGCCGCGACCGGGAGTGACGTGATGGCGGTGGTCAAGGCCGACGCCTACGGCCACGGTCTGGTCCCCTCGGCCCGGGCCGCGCTGGCCGGCGGGGCCGGCTGGCTCGGCGTGGCCCAACCGGTCGAGGCCTTGGCCCTGCGGCGGGCGGGGATCACCGCCCCGGTGCTCTGCTGGCTGTACCCACCGGGATCGGTGGGGCCGCTGGTGGCCGCCGGGGTCGACGTCTCGGCGGCAGCACCGTGGACGATCGACGAGGCCGAGACGGCCGCCCGGGCCACCGGTGAACCGGCCCGGGTCCACCTCAAGATCGATACCGGCCTCGGCCGCGGTGGCGCCCCCTCTGCGGCCTGGGACCAGTTGTGCGCCCGGACCGGGGCGGCGGTGCGGCGGGGCACGATCGAGCTGATCGGGGTGTGGTCGCATCTGGCCTTCGCGGATGCCCCCCACCATCCGACGGTGAAGGAGCAGCGGGAGGTCGTCCTCGACGCCGTGGGCGTCGCCCATCGGGCCGGGCTCAGGCCACAGGTTCGCCACCTGGCCAATTCGGCGGCCACGCTGACCAGCCCCGACACCCACTTCGATCTGGTCCGTCCCGGCCTGGCCGTGTACGGCCTGTCGCCGGTACCCGAGGTGGCGTCGGCGGCGGAGCTCGGCCTGCGGCCGGCGATGGGGCTGACCAGCCGCCTGGCCCTGGTGAAGGACGTCCCGGCCGGCCAGGGGGTGTCCTACGGCCACGCCTACACCACCAGCGTGGCCACCACGCTCGGCCTGGTACCCCTCGGCTACGCCGATGGGGTGCCCCGTCACGCCTCCGGGGCGGGGCCGGTGACCGTCCGGGCCGGCGGCGACCACGTCCCGCTGGCCACCACCGTGGCCGGACGGGTGTGCATGGACCAGATCGTGGTCGACCTGGGCCCCGGCGGGTCGGGCCGGTTCGCCGCCGGTGTGGGGGTGGTCCCCAGGGGTGATCCGGCTCGGGCCGAACCGCCGGCCCCGGCCTGGGCCGACGCGGCCGGAACCATCAGCTACGAGATCGTGACCCGGATGTCCAGCCGCCTTCCCCGTCG
>JBKDZN010000230.1:0-34344 GCA_047971245.1 Acidimicrobiales bacterium | reverse complement strand
CGGCCAAGGCGGCCGAGGCCGGCCTGAAGGTCATGTCGATCGCCGACGCGGCGGCCGAGGCCGACCTCATCATGATGCTGATGCCCGACACCGAGATGGCGGCCATCTACGCCGACCATGTCGCCCCCGGGTTGAACGACGGCGACGCCCTGTTCTTCGCCCACGGGTTCAACATCCGTTTCGGCCTGATCGAGCCGCCGGCCGGTGTGGACGTGTGCATGGTGGCGCCCAAGGGGCCCGGCCACCTGGTGCGTCGCACCTATCTCGAGGGCGGCGGTGTGCCGTGCCTCATCGCGGTGGAGCAGGACGCCACCGGTACCGCCAAGGCCCTGGCGCTCGCCTACGCCGACGCCATCGGTGGCGCCCGGGCCGGGGTCATCGAGACCACGTTCACCGAGGAGACCGAGACCGACCTGTTCGGTGAGCAGGCGGTGCTGTGTGGCGGGGCCAGCGCCCTGGTCCAGGCGGGCTTCGAGACCCTGGTCGACGCCGGGTACCAACCCGAGGTGGCCTATTTCGAGTGCCTCCACGAGCTCAAACTCATCGTCGACCTCATGTACGAGGAGGGCATCGCCGGGATGCGCTACTCGGTGAGCGACACCGCCGAGTACGGCGACCTGACCCGGGGACCGCGGATCATCAACGACTCGGTGAAGGCCGAGATGCGGACGATCCTCGATGAGATCCAGACCGGCAAGTTCGCGGATGAGTGGGTGGCCGAGTCCCGTTCCGGGCGCGGCAACTTCCACCGTCTCGAACAGGAGGGCCACGACCACCCGGTGGAGAAGGTCGGCGCCACCCTGCGGGACATGATGCCGTGGATCTCCGAGGGCAAGGGGTCGGTCCGCGACGCCTCCGGGGGTCAGGGCTGACACCCACCCGACCGGCGAGCCCGGCCCCGGGCGACCCCGGGGCGACATCACCACCCATCGATCGGAGCCGGCCCGCGGGCCGGCTCCGTTGGCGTCGGCTCCGTTGGTCGGCTCTGCCGGTGGAGGAACAGGCAGGGGGTAGCAGTGACGTGGGTAACTGAAGGTCGGCCGATGTAGTGCCGATGAACCAGGTCCTGGCCTCGAACCGGAGGTGCAGAGACATTTCAGGAGGCCCGTTGCCTACGTATCGACTCATGACGAGGAGTGATTTCGACGGCTTGGTGTGCGCCGTGCTGCTCCGCAAGCTCGACCTGATCGAGGACATCGTGTTCGTCCATCCGAAGGACGTGCAGGACGGCAAGGTCGAGGTGTTGCCCACCGACATCCTGACCAACCTGCCGTACGCCCCCGGGGCGCACATGGTGTTCGATCATCATCAGTCGGAGCGGGAACGGGTCCGGAGCCGGCTCGACAACCATGTTCTCGATCCGGCGGCGCCCTCGGCCGCCCGGGTCGTGTTCGACTACTACGGCGGGTCGGCCGCCTTTCCCGACCTGAGCGCCGAGCTGATGGATGCCGTCGACCAGGCCGATTCAGCCCGCTACGGGATCGAGGATATCCTCCACCCCCAGGGCTGGGTCCTGCTCAACTTCCTGATGGACTCCCGGACGGGGCTGGGGCGCTTCCGCCAGTTCCAGGTGTCGAACTACCAGCTGATGATGCAGCTCATCGACCTGTGCGGCCGCCACCAGCGGGTGGACGAGATCCTCGCCGTCCCCGATGTGGCCGAGCGGGTGGAGCTGTACCAGCAGCAGCGGCCGATGTTCGTGGAACAGCTCCAGCGGGTGGGTGCCCGCCACGACGACGTCATCGTGGTTGATCTCCGGGCCGAGGACGTCATCCACGCCGGCAACCGGTTCATGGTCTACGCCCTGAACCCGGAGGCCCGGGTCAGTGTGCACGTCATGTGGGGCCTCAACCGGCAGAACACCGTGTTCGCCGTCGGCAAATCGATCCTCGACCGTACCTCCCCGGTCGACATCGGCTCCACCATGCTCCACTACGGCGGCGGCGGCCACGAGGCGGCCGGCACCTGCCAGGTGGCCCATGGCGAGGCGGCCACCGTCCTGGACGAACTCATCGCTGCCCTCGCCACCGACCGGGCCCTGGTCTGACGGTGAGGACCTGAGCGTCCGACCGGCGGTCAGTACAGATCGCCGGTGAGCTTGAGGGCGGCCTCGGCCTCCCTCAAGCCGGGATTGTCGTCGAGCTCGGATCTCGGGTGGAGCATGGCCAGCTTGGTGCGGCGCCGGAGGAAATCGTCCATGGTGACGATCATCTCCCGCTCCGCGTAGAGGGCCAGCTCGGCCCGCAGGATGTCCGATCCGGCGATCAGCTCGTTGCCGGCCGGTTGGTCGGCGGCCACGGCGTCGAGCACGGCCCAGGCGGCGGGGCCGTGCCGGCGCCACAGGACGGCGGCCACGGACGGCTCGCGTTCCACCGACGGTGCCCGGTCGAGGCCGAGCGGGGTCGCCTGGGCCAGGAAGGTGGCCCGCTCCTCGGGTGGGGCCTCGCCGTACCAGCGCTCGGCCGGGCCGAGCTCCACCCCGAGGGCGGCCACCGCCGCGGCCACCTCCTCACCCACATTGAGGCAGTCGGTCAGTTTGCCGCCGAACAGGGTCACCATGGCCGTGTCGGGATCGGACTCGATCTCGTGCTTGCGGGACAACCGGGTCCAGGTGACGTCCTGCTGGTCGCCGGCCTCGGCCGGGACGACCAGGGGTCGGACCCCGCATCGTTCGGCCACGATGTCGGCGGTGGTGAGGGGTCGGGGGAGGTCGAGCCGGGCGTTGATCTGGTCGAGCAGGAACTGCCGGTCGGTGTCGGTGATCTTCTCGTCGGGATCGTCGGTGCGGGTGTCGGTGGTGCCGATCACCGATCGGTTGGCCATCGGGATCACGTAGAACAGGCGCTCGGTGTCGTCGAAGAAGGCCAGGATCCGGTCGTCAGCGAGGGCGTCGTCCCGGGTGAGACGGGGGACCACGAGATGGATGCCCTTGGAGAACACCAGCCGATGGTCGGTCGTCACCCCGGATCGGTGATTGAGCCGGTCGGCGTAGGGCCCACCGGCGTTCACCACCACCCGGGCCGAGGCGACGAGCTGCCGGTCGGCCATGGTGTCGGTCATCGTCGCCTGCCACCGGCCGTCCCGGCGAGTGAGCCCGTCGACCTGGACGTAGTTGGCCGCGGTGGCTCCTCGATCGAGGGCGGTGCGCACGAAGGACCAGACGAAGCGGGAGTCGTTGTCCTTGAGGTAGTAGTCGCCGTACTCGATCCCGGCGTCGGCCTGGGCGGTGTTGACCGCGGGCTCGGCGCGTTCGATGGCGGAGGGCTTCAGGTAGCGGGGTGGTCGGGTGGCGAATCGTCCCAACGCCCAGTAGGCGGCCGAGCCCAGGCCGGCCAGCCACGACGGGAACGGGGCGGATTCGTCGAGGGTGGCCAGGAACCGGATCTCGGAGACCACCGTCGGGTAGGCCTCGGCCAGCAGGTTGCGGGACCGGCAGAGCTTGCTCACCAGGCCGATCTCGTAGCTCTGGAGGTAGCGGAACCCGCCCCAGACCAGGTTGGACGACGCCTGGCTGGTGGCGCTGGCGAAGTCGCGCCGGTCGACCAGGGCCACCGAGGCCCCCCGGGCGGCCAGCGAGGCGGCGGTGACGGCACCGTTGATGCCCCCGCCCACCACGAGTACGTCGAACTGGCCGCCGTCGAGACGGTTGAGATTGTCGGTACGTAGCGACATCGCCGTCAACGGTACACGGCGTGGCGAACGGGCTTGGTCCCGTCGTTTCGACTACCGTCCGCGGGGTTGCGTCCTTGCGTGTTCAGGAGGTCCCCGGTCCCATGGCCGAGTTCGTTTCGATCGAATCCACCCGGGTCGACGGAGTGGTCACGCTCCGCCTCGACCGTCCCAAGGTCAACGCCCTCAACGCCCAGGTCGGTGACGAGCTGCTGGCCGCCGCGGAGGAGCTGGCGGGCCGCCGTGACGTCCGGGCCGTGGTGGTGTGGGGTGGTCCCAAGGTGTTCGCGGCGGGGGCCGACATCGGGGCGTTCCCGGTGGGGGAGGGCCACCGCGATCCGTCGCCCAACGTGGACGGGTTGATCGCCGCCAACTTCGCCCTGGAACGGCTGCCCCAGATCACCGTTTCGGCGGTGAACGGGTACGCCCTCGGCGGGGGCTGTGAACTGGCGATGAGCACCGATTTCCGGGTTTGCGGGGAGAGCGCGAACTTCGGTCAGCCCGAGATCCTGCTCGGCATCATCCCCGGGGCCGGCGGAACCCAGCGGCTGACCCGCCTGGTCGGGGTGACCCGGGCCAAGGACATCATCTACTCGGGCCGGATGGTTCCGGCGGCGGAAGCCGAACGTATCGGCCTGGTGTCGGCGGTGTACCCCGACGACGAGGTGCACGAGCGGGCCATCGATCTCGTCGCCCACTACGCCTCCGGGGCGGCCGCCCTGGCCAACGCCAAGCGGGCCATTCTCGAAGGCCTGGCCCTCCCGTTGGAGGAGGCGATCGCGGTGGAGAACCGGGAGTTCATCGCCTCGTTCCAGACCGACGACGCCGTCACCGGCATCACCAGCTTCATGGAGAACGGGCCGGGCAAGGCCGGCTTCAGCGGATCATGAGCGCGGTGGGCGTCCCGGTGCCCGGCGGCGACCCCGCCATCGGTGAGGTACTGATCTCCGAGGCGGAGATCGCGGACCGTATCGCCGCGCTCGGGGCCCGCATCACCGCCGACTACGCGGGTCGCACCCCGCTGCTGGTCTCGGTGCTCAAGGGCAGCCTGGTGTTCGTGGCCGACCTGATGCGGGCCGTCGACGGGCCGCTGGAGATCGACTTCCTGGCCGTCAGCTCCTACGGGGAGGCGACCAGGAGCAGCGGGGTGGTCCGCATCCTGAAGGACCTCGACGCCGAGGTGACCGGGCGTGATGTGCTGGTGGTCGAGGACATCGTCGACTCCGGGCTGACCCTGTCGTACCTGTTGGACCGGCTGCGTTCCCAGAATCCGGCCAGCCTGGCCACCTGCACCCTGATCCTGCGGACCGCCGGGTGCGGCGACGACCCCGATCGGCCGGTGTGCGGTGACCTGCCGATCGACTATGTCGGGTTCCGGCTGCCCCCGTCGTTCGTGGTCGGCTACGGACTCGACGCCGGGCAGCGCTACCGGAACCTGCCGTACATCGCCCGTTACGTCGTCCCGGAGTCGCCCGGCCCCGTCGGGTGACGTCGGGCCACCGATCATGAATCAACCGGGTGCCCAGCAGGTAGGTTGCTCCGGGAACCGATCGCCGATCGGTATGACGAGCGACGCAGCAAGGAGGGACCCGTGGCCAGTGATGCCTGGGGTTTCGAGACCCGCCAGATCCACGCCGGGCAGGAGCCCGACCCCGCCACCGGTTCCCGGGCGGTGCCGATCTATCAGACGACCGCCTACCAGTTCCGCGACGCCGATCATGCGGCCAACCTGTTCGCTCTGGCCGAGCCGGGCAATATCTACACCCGGATCATGAACCCGACCCAGGGTGTGGCCGAGGCGCGGGTTGCCGCGCTCGAGAACGGTCTGGCCTCCACCGCGGCCGGGGTGCCCGGTGCCCTGGTGCTGTCGTCGGGCCAGGCGGCCGAGATGGTGGCCATCCTCAACCTGGCCGAGGCCGGATCCCATATCGTGGCCGGCGCCGCCCTCTACGGTGGCACCTACAACCTGCTCCACCACACCCTGCCCAAGATGGGGATCGAGACCACCTTCGTCGACGACGTCGATGATCTGGACGCCTGGCGGGCGGCCGTGCGGCCCAACACGAAGGCGTTCTACGGGGAGTCGATCGGCAACCCCAAGAACAATGTGTTGGACATCGAGGGCGTGGCCGGGGTGGCCCACGACGTGGGTGTGCCCCTCATCGTCGACAACACGGTCGCCTCCCCCTACCTGATCCGCCCGCTCGACTGGGGGGCGGACATCGTGGTGCATTCGGCCACCAAGTTCCTGGGTGGGCACGGCACCGCCATCGCCGGGGTCATCGTCGACGGCGGCAGCTTCGAGTTCAGCGACGCCGAGCGCTATCCGGGCTTCAACCAACCCGACGACAGCTACCACGGGCTGCAGTATTGGCCGATGCTCGGTGCCGGCTCCTACATCGCCAAGGCCCGGGTCCAGCTGCTGCGCGACCTCGGTCCGGCCATCAGCCCGTTCAACGCCTTCCTGGTCCTGCAGGGGCTCGAGACCCTCTCGCTGCGGATGGAACGTCATGTGGCCAACGCCCAGGCCGTGGCCGAATGGTTGAGCCGGCGCGACGAGGTGGAATCGGTGGCCTACGCCGGCCTGCCCTCCTCCCCGTGGCACGACGCGGCTCAGAAGTACAGCCAGGGCCGGGGGGCCGGATCGGGTCCCGCGTTCGTCATCAAGGGCGGGGTGGAGGCCGGTCGTCGGTTCGTCGACGCCCTTGAGCTCCACAGCCATGTGGCCAACATCGGCGACGTCCGTTCCCTGGTCATCCACCCGGCGTCGACCACCCACAGCCAGCTCACCGAGACCGAACAGCTGGCCGCCGGGGTCGAGCCCGGCCTGGTTCGCCTCTCGGTCGGTCTGGAGTCGGTGGACGACATCATCGCCGATCTCGAAACGGGCTTCCGGGCCGCGAAATCGGCCCAGTAGGCCGGCCCGGGCGTCGCCCCGACCAGCACCAAATCCAGAGTTCGCCTCCCAATCGAAAGTGATCGCCGTGCCCGAAACCTACAACGCTCCGTTCGAAATGGAGATCGATCCGTCGAAGCGGTATCAGGCCGAGATGGTGACCAACAAGGGGGATCTCACGATCGCCCTTGATCCCGTCTCGGCCCCCAAGACGGTCAACAACTTCGTCGCCCTCGCCCGCCGGGGTTTCTACGATGGCCTGACCTTCCACCGGGTCATCAAGGGATTCGTCCTCCAGGGTGGCTGCCCCGAGGGCAGCGGGCGGGGTGGCCCGGGATACCGGTTCGAGGACGAACTGCCCAAGCCGGGTCGCTACGAGCTGGGTTCGTTGGCCATGGCCAACGCCGGGCCCAACACCAACGGCAGCCAGTTCTTCATCATCAGCGGGCCGAGCGGGGTGGGTCTGCCGCCCCAGTACTCACTGTTCGGCAAGGTGGTCAAGGGACTGGAACACGTCGACGTCATGGAGAAGGTGGCCACCGACCGGAACGACCGGCCGGTCGATCCGATGATCATCGAGTCGGTCACCATCACCGAGCTCGACGACTGATCGCCGCTCCGGGCGACCAGGTATCGTCGGCCCCATGTCCGACGGACCCGATCCGGCGATCCTCGATGTCGACCTGCTCGCGTTCGAGAATGGGTCAGTATCGGCGCGCGCCGCGGTCGTCGACGGGGTGATGAGAAGCCTCCGCACCGGTTTCGTCTACACCAGCCATGATCTGAGCGAGGATCTGCTCGACACCGCCTACGGGATGCTCGAGACGTTCTTCTCCCTCAGCCCCGAGGTCAAGGCGGGCGCGGTGGTGCCGGGCACGAACGGTCAGGTGGGCTACACCGGTCTGTTGGTGGAGACGGCGGCGTCATCGGAGCATCCGGACTGGAAGGAGATGCTCAATTGGGGGCCCCGGCTCCCCGACGGGCACCCCCTGCGGCGGCGGTATCCCCACCGGTACCACCCACCGGTGTTCCCCGAGGCGGCGGTGCCGGGCATCGGCGCTGCCCTCACCGAGCTCCATGATCGGCTGCTGGACCTCCAGGTCCGGTTCCTCCGGGTGATCGCGGTCGGTGTCGGCTGCCACCCCCACTTCTTCGACTCGATGGTGGCCGACGGGGCCACCCTGGCCCGGGCCATCCACTACCCGGCCATGGCCCTGGCTCCGGGGGCCGAGCATGTGTGGGCGGCCGAGCACGGCGACATCAACCTGATCACCGCCCTGCCCCGGGCCACGGCCCGGGGCCTCCAGGTGGCCGTGGACGCGGGCCCGGACGGGCCGCGGTGGGTGGACGCGGCCCCACCGGCCGATCGGGTGATCATCAATACGGGCATCATGCTGGAGCGGCTCACCAACGGGGTGATCCCCCAGGGGATCCACCGGGTCGTGGCCGATCCCGGCGAGAGCGGGGATCGGTACTCGGTGGTCCAGTTCTGTCATCCGACGCCGTGGACGGTGCTCAACCCGGTGGCGTCGTGTGTCGACGCCGACCGACCCCAACGGTTCGGCGCCATCGAGTCCGGTGACCTGCTGGACGAGGTGCTGTATCAGATCAACCTGGTGGAGGACGGTCGGCGGGTGACCGTCGACGACTCCGCCTGACCCCCAGGAACTGCTCAGTCGTCAGGAACGAGGTCATCATGTCCAAGAAGACGTTCACCGAGGAAGAGCTGCGTCAGCGACTCACCCCCGAGCAGTACGTGGTCACCCAGGAGGCGGGCACCGAGCCGGCCTTCACCGGGATCTACCACGACACCAAGGAGCCCGGGATCTACCGCTGTGTCGTATGTGGCGAGCCCCTGTTCGATTCCACCACCAAGTACGAGTCCGGGAGCGGGTGGCCGAGCTTCTACCAGCCGATCGAGCCCGATCGGGTGGAGACGCACACCGATCACAGCCACGGCATGATCCGGACCGAGGTCACGTGTGCCACCTGTGGGGCCCATCTCGGTCATGTGTTCCCCGACGGTCCCCGACCGACCGGCGAACGGTTCTGCATGAACTCCGCCTCCCTCCTGCTCGACCCCGAGTCACCGACCGACGCCTGAACGTCGGTCCCGGTTTATCGACCGACGCCTGAACGTCGGTCCCGAGTCACCGACCGTCGCCTGAACGTCGGTCCCCGTTCTGTCCGTTCCTCGATCCTCGGATTTTGTCCATGTCTGGTTCTTCCCTGTCCACCCCGGCCGATTCGCCAGGCCACCGGAGTCCCGCGGTCAGCGGAGCCGGCCCGGCCCCGCTGACCGCTCCGTACGGTTCCTGGCCGTCGCCCCTGTCGGCCGACGCCCTGGCGGCCGGGGCGGTCGGCATGGCCGGTGTCGCCACCGATGGTGACACCGTGTGGTGGGCAGAGGTCCGCCCCACCGAGCAGGGACGATCGGTGCTGGTGCGCCGTTCCGGCGGCTCGACGGTCGATGCCCTGCCGGCACCGTGGTCGGCCCGGAGCCGGGTGCACGAGTATGGGGGCGGGGCCTGGTGGTTGGGGGCCGGCACGGCCTTCTTCGTCAACGACGACGACCAGCGGATCTACCGGCTCGACGGCGACGAGCCGGTGGCGGTGACGCCCGAGCCGCCGCACCCGAGGGCGTGGCGGTACGCGGATGGGCGCCTCCACCCGACCGTGCCGTGGCTGGTGGCGGTCCGGGATCGGCACCCGTCGCCCGACGCGCCGGCGGCCGAGGTGGTCAACGAGCTGGTGGCGGTCGGGCTGGACGAGGCCGGGGCCGAACCCCGGGTGATCGGGGTGGAGCTCGGTGACGACGCCCAGTCGGACTTCGTGTCCACGCCCCGGTTCTCGGCCGATGGTCGCTGGTTGAGCTGGATCCGCTGGAATCACCCCGACATGCCGTGGGACCGGACCGAACTGTGTGTCGCCCCGGTGTTCGGCGGGCTGCGTCTGGGGAACACCCAGGTGGTCGCCGGGGGCGCCGAATCGGTCACGGGTGCCGATTGGACCGCGGACGGGCGCCTGGTGTTCTCGGCCGACCGGACCGGGTTCTGGAACCTGTACGCCTGGAGGCCGGGCCATGGCGCGGATGAGGCCCTGACCGACCTGGTCGGCTCCGAGATCGGCAGTCCGGCGTGGGTGTTCGGCACCCAGTCGTGGGTCGAGCTGGACGACGGTCGGTTGGCTGTGGTGGTGACCACCGACGCGACCGACGCCGTCGGGGTGATCGGTGACGGGGGTGATCTGGTCGTGTTCGCCACGCCGATCGTGGCCGTGGCCGATCTGGCCGCCGGGCCCGACGGAACGGTTCTGGTGCACGCGGGCACGGCGACGGCGCTGCCCCAGATCGTGGCCCTCGACCTGGACAACGGGGCCGTGGCGGCCCAGGTACGTCCTCCGGACGACCTCGGCCTCGATCCGGGCTGGATCAGCCGGGCGCGGCCGATGTCCTACGAGGAGAACGGCCGCGCCGTCCATGCGTTCTACTACCCGCCGACCGGGGCGGGGTTCGGCGGGCCGGCCGGAGAGCGGCCGCCGCTGGTGGTGATGGGGCACGGTGGCCCCACCTCGCACACCTCACCGAGCCTGAACCTGCGGATCCAGTACTGGACCAGCCGGGGGTTCGCCGTGGCGGACGTCAACTACGGCGGTTCGACCGGGTTCGGGCGGGCGTACCGGGAACGGCTGAAGGGCCAGTGGGGTGTGGTCGATGTGGAGGACTGCATCACGGTGGCGTCCCGGCTGGCCGCCGACGGGGCGGTGGACGGGTCCCGGATGGCCATCCGGGGTGGTTCGGCCGGTGGGTTCACCGTGTTGACCGCCCTCACCCGATCCGATGTGTTCGCGGCCGGGACGAGTCTGTACGGGGTGGCCGACCTGGAGGCGCTCGCCGCCGACACCCACAAGTTCGAGGCCCGCTACCTCGACGGCCTGATCGGCCCGTACCCGGAGGCCCGGGGGGTGTACGTGGAGCGGTCCCCCCTGTCCCATGTGGGGGCGCTGGCGTGCCCCCTGCTCGTGCTGCAGGGACTGGACGATCCGGTGGTTCCGCCGAATCAGGCCGAGGCGATCGTGGCGCCGCTGGCGGCCAAGGGGATCCCCCACGCCTATGTGGCGTTCGCCGGGGAGCAGCACGGGTTCCGCCAGGCGGCCAATATCGTCCGGTCGCTCGAGGTGGAGCTGTGGTTCTACGGCCGTGTGTTCGGCTTCGAGCCTGCGGACCCCATCGACGCACCGGAGGGGGCCGTCGGCCTCTGAGGCGCCGGTGTGGACCGGCTCGGGGTCGGGGCCGGGCCGACCGGCGCTGAGAAGGGGGCGTCGTCGGCCCCCCGGTCGGCCCTGGGCCCCGAGGCTCGCCGCTCGGCTCTCAGGCCGCCCGGCCGACGTCGGGTGTGTGGCGCAGGAGCATGGGCCGCAGCTCGGCCAGGACCTGGCCGGCCGGGGGCCGTACCCCGGATTGGGGGGCCATCAACCGGTTGATGAGGTCGACGACTCCCGGGTCGGCGTCGGGGGCCAGGTCGTGGACGGGGCAGGGCCGGAGCTCGCCGTCGTCGTCGACGATGGTGAGCTCGTCGTCCCGGTGGTGGTCGATCATCTCACCGGTGACCAGCTGGTAGAGAACAGCGCCCAGGCCATGGAGATCCATGGCCCGGGCGGCCGGTGCACCCCGGAGGAGCTCGGGCGCCACGAACCGGCGGTGGTGGCGGTCGATGAAGCGGATCCGTTGCTCGCCGACGGGGAGGGCGGACCGGAGATCGGTGATGACGCAGCCCCGGTAGGACCGGACGATGACCTCGGGCCGGAGGTGGAGGTGGACCACCCCCTTGCGGTGGAGGTGATCGAGGAGCCGGGTGATCTCGTAGCCGATGGCGAGCACCTGGGGGAGCTCCAACGGGCCGCCGGCCTCGGAGATCAGACGGGCCAGGGAGCGTCCCTCGATCCGTTCGTAGACAACGTACGGCCGTGCCGCGCTCAGGTCGGCCCCGAGTGCCGCCGGGAAGCCGGGGTGGCGGAGTTGGCGGGCCACCTCGTACTCCCGGCCGAGTTCCTCGAACGCGGTGTAGGTGATCGGCCGCCGGCGGGGCAGACGGATCGACACTCCACCCGGGCGGTCGTGGTGCCAGGCCAGCCAGGTCTCGGTGTGGGCGCTGCGCTCCAGCAACCCGGCGGCCCGATAGTGGGGGGCCAGGTTCTGACCGACGGTAACCGACCACGCCGGCCGGGACTGGGCACGGCGGCGGCTGCCGTGCCCGGGGTCCCGACCGACGGCGGGCGCGTGAAGCGCCCCATCGCCGGACCAGGGGAACGCCCCGGTATCCGACGACGCGAACGGCACCGGGCTGATCAGACGACCGTTGGTCAGCCGGTAGCAGACATCGACCACGAACCGGGGGTCGATCCTCCTGGTGGTGATGAGCGAGGTGCGGGAGGCGGCCGCGCTCTGGACCGCCGCCATGACTCCGGGCACCTCGTCGTCGTCCAGATCACGGGTGGGGTCCTCGAGGAGCAGGACCGATGGGTTGCCGGCCACGGCGCGGGCCAGGGCGACCATGCGTCGCTGGGTCAGGCTCAGGTTGCAGCCGTCGGGTCCGACCAGGGCATCGAGACCGCCGTCGATCTGGTCGATGGCGGCGTCGAGGCCGACGATGGCGGCGGCGGCCACCATCCGGGCCCGGGTCATGCTGGGGCGTCCGAAGGCGATGTTCTCGGCAATGGAGCCGTCGAGCAGCCAGGGGTCGGCCAGGCACACGGCGATCTGGGTGCGGGTCTCGGCCAGGGGCAGTGATCGCAGCTCGCGTTCGTCGAGCCGGATGGCGCCCCGGGTTGGGGCGAGCAACCCGTGCAGGAGGCTGATCAGGGTGGTCTGATCGGCCGGTTCGGCCGCGATCACACAGCTGGTGCCCGGTTCGAGTAGGAGACTCAAGCCGCTGAGTACCGGTTGACCGTTCCGGTCGAACCCCAGATCGCAGAACTCGAGGCGGCCCCGCCGGCCCGGATGGGGACTGGTGGGGGCGAGGCCGCCTCGAGCACCGCTACCCGAGGGTGGGTTGGGCACTGCACTGTGGGGGCTCGGGTCTGTTGGGCTGCTCCCGCCGGAGCTGTCCTCGTGGTGTTCGTCGGCGCCTTCGCGTCCGTCGTCAGAGGTCATTCGCTGCTTCCCGTGGATGTGGTGGGCCCGCTGCCGCCGCGCCAGCGATTACCGCTCGAATCGAACCCTAAGCCACGCAATGTGGGCGCTCAACCCCTATCTGTGGCAACATCGTGAGTGCTGGTTGTTCACCGCTGGTGTGGGGCTCGGGCATGACCTGGCCCGACGATCGTCGTTTTTCCACTGGACCGCCGTGGCCGGCGCCAAGAAAAAAAGTCGACCTCGAGACGGGTCGTCCCGATGCGCGCGCGGCCGATGACGGCCCGCGGTCGGGGAGGCCGGTGCGTCCAGGGCGCGGTTGCGGTCGGTCGGCGCTCAGAACACGGTGTAGCCACCGTCGACCACGACTTCCTGGCCGGTGTGGAAGCCCTGGTTCGGGTCGGCGAGGAAGGCACCGACCTCACGGAACTCGGCCGGATCGGCCCAGCGGCGGACCGGGGTCCGCTTGGTGGTGACGTCCCGGAAGCGGTCGTTGGCGTAGCCGCCGGAGGCGAGGTCGGTGATCGTCCAGCCGGGTAGGAGGGAGTTGACCCGGATCCGGTGGCGGGCCAGGCCGACGGCCAAGGCCCGGACGAGACCGTTGAGGCCGGTCTTGGCGGTGCCGTAGGCCTCGTTGCCGGCCGCGCCGTGAATGGCCGAGGTGGACGACACGGCGACCAGGGAGCCGCCCTCACCCTGGTCGATCAGGCGGCGGGCCGCTTCGCGGAGGGTGAGGAACACCCCGTCGAGGTTGACCGCCATCACCGCCCGCCATTGTTCCAGGGTGGTGTCGACGAACGCGGTGCCGGTTCCGCCCCGCCCCGCGTTGGCGAACAGGCCGTCGAGGCGACCGAACGCAGCGATGGTGCGGTCCATGGTGTCGATCACGGCGGCCTCGTCGGCCACGTCGCACCGGTACCCCTCGGCGGCCGGCCCGGCCGGCACCGGGCCCCGGTCGGCGGCCCGCTTGCGCAACACCTCGACGGCGTGGGCGTTCTTGTCGGTGTCACGACCCCACACCGCCACCCGCCCGCCGGCGTCGACGATGCCTTCGGCCATACCGAGGCCGATGCCGCCGTTGCCGCCGGTAACCACGAAAACCTTGCCGGACAGATCGATGCTCATCGCCGATCGACCCTAGCGGTCGGGGCCGGGGGCCGGCCCGTTGGGCCCGGTCACGGCCCCTCGGCCGGGGCCGGGGGCCGGCGACCGCGGCCCGGCCGGACGTCCTCGCCGAGCCGGAAATCCCGGTCCGGCCGTAAATCTTGGTCGATACGGGTGGCGGAGGGCGACGCGGTGGCGATGCTGCATGGTCATGAGCACGGTCATGGGTCGAATCCTGGTCACCGAAGAGATCGCCGAGTCCGGACTCGAGCAGCTCCGGGCTGCGGGGCACGAGGTCGACGTCCGGCTGGGGTTGTCCCCCGAGGAGCTGCTCGGGGCGGTACCCGGCGCTCACGCCCTGATCATCCGATCGGCCACCACGGTGACGGCCGAGGTGTTGAACGCGGGGACCGACCTGATGGTGGTGGGTCGGGCCGGCGTCGGGCTCGACAATGTCGACGTCGACGCGGCCACCAAGCGTGGGGTGCTGGTGGTCAACGCCCCCCAGTCGAACGTCTTGTCGGCGGCGGAACAGACCCTGGCCCTGATCCTGGCTCAGGCTCGCAACCTGCCCCAGGCCAGTGCGGCCCTGGCCGCCGGTCGGTGGGAGCGCTCCAAGTGGACCGGCATCGAGCTGCACGGCCGCACCCTCGGCATCATCGGTCTGGGGCGGATCGGCAAGCTGGTGGCCGAGCGGGCCCGGGCCTTCGGTATGTCCCTGGTGGGCTATGACCCCTACGTGTCCGATGAGCGGGCCCGGGAGATGGGGGTCGAACTGGTCGACCTCGACGAGCTGGCGTCCCGGGCCGACATCGTCACCGTCCATGTCGCCCGGACCCCCGAGACCGTGGGCCTCGTCGGGGCCGATTTCCTGGCCAAGGCCCGGGACGGGGTCCGGATCATCAATGTGGCCCGGGGCGGCATCGTCGACGAGCAGGCCCTGTACGAGGGGCTGGTGTCGGGCAAGGTCGGCGGGGCCGGCCTCGACGTCTTCGTCTCCGAACCCTGCGTCGATTCCCCACTGTTCACCCTGCCCACCGTGGTGGCCACCCCCCATCTGGGCGCCTCCACCGTCGAGGCCCAGGACAAGGCGGGTGTGACCATCGCCGAGCAGGTCGCCCTGGCCCTGGCCGGACGGTTCGTGCCCTTCGCCGTCAACATCGACGCCACCGAGGTGGCCGGGGTGCTCGAGCCCTACCTTCCCTTCGCCGAGCAGCTCGGCGCCATGGTCGGCTCCCTCGGCCGGGAAGCGGTGGGCGACGAACTCACCGTGACCTTCGACGGGGAGATCGGCGGGTTCGACAACCGGCTGGTGGCCCTGGCTGCGGCCAAGGGGGTGCTGTCCCAGCTCACCGACGAGCCGGTCTCGTTCGTCAACGCGCTCGGCCTGCTCGAGGAGAAGGGCATCACCCTGTCGGTGGTGGCGTCACCCCGGTCGAAAGACTATGTGAACCGCCTCACGGTGGCCGGCGAACGCCGGTCGATCGGGGGCACCCTGATCGGCCTGCGGGACGAGGCCCGGATCATCCAGATCGACGACCATCTCATCGACGTGCCGCCCACCAACTACATGCTGATCGTCCGCAACGACGATCGACCGGGGGTGATCGGCACCATGGGCACGATCCTGGGTGCCGCGGGCGTCAACATCGACAACATGGACGTCGGCCGGGGCAAGGTGAAGGGGTCGGCCGTCATGGTCATCGACACCCGGGGTCCGGTGGCCGACGAGGTCATCGAGGAGCTGCGGGCGGCCGACGGTCTCCTGTCGGTCGACGTCATCTCGCTCGACTGACCTCGCCACCCGATCTCCATCACCCGGTCACAGCTCGCTGAGCCGGTCGGCGATGTGGCGGTGGCCCCGTACTTCGAAGCCGACCGCGGTGATCCACGGTGCCGCCGTCAACACCAGGATGGGCCAGGCGATCGACACCCCGGTGGCGGCCAGGGCCACGGCCCCGGCGATCGTCGCCGCGGTCAGACCCAGCAGGGTGCGGTGGAAGGGGTCGCGGCCCGGCAGGATCAGGTGGAACATGGTGAACAGGGCCACGAGGTAGAGGCCGAGTGGGACGGCGACGGTGACGGCGGTTGCGGTGGGGCCCAACTCGCTGTGGTGTTCGATGGAGTACGCCACGGCGTGCAGCCCGGCCCCGGTGGCGGTGATCGTCGAGTAGATGACCACGTGGGCGTAGGCCCAGCGGACGCCGTACCGGCGGCGGTGTCGTAGCACCTCACCGTTGGGCACGGCGAAGTAGACCCACCACATCCCCACCACCATCGTGATCCCGGCCACCGCCAGGACGGCGGCGTCGAGCGTCCAGCCGTTCTCGACCTTGACGGCCTCGACGGCCGTGGTGGTGCCGAGGACGACCTCACCGAAGGTTATGATGGCCAGCAGCCCGTACCGCTCGGCGATGTGATGGGGGTGCCAGGGGAAGGCACCGTAGCGAACGGTGATGAGCCAGGTTCCGCCCACCTCGATCAGGTAGAGCATGGCCATCAGCCCCAGCAGGAACCCGGTGGGCAGGTCGGCGAACGCGGTGAAGATCCAGCCGATCTGGGCCGCCCCGATGACCACCACATTGGCCAGCAGGGCGCCGCGGTGTTCGGGATCGTTGCGGGCGGCCCGCACCCACAGGCTGATCATCGACAGCCGCATGATCACGTAGCCGATGACGATGGCCCGGTAGTCGAGCCGGCCCTCCTCCATCTCGCGGAACAGGTTGGTGATCCCCAGGGCCAGGATGGTGACCCCGAGCATCTGGGCCAGGGTGGCGATCCGGAAGGCCCAGTCGTCGGTGTCATAGGCGGAGGCGAACCAGGTGTAGGCCTGCCACGCCCAGACGATGGCGAACATGCAGAACAGGAACGACAACAGGCCGCTGCCGATGTGGTCGCCCGCCAGGGCGTGGGCGAACTGTGACCCGGCCACGGAGAACGCCACCACCAGGGTCAGGTCGTAGAGGAGTTCGAGGGGGGTGGCCGCCCGGTGGCCCTCTCCGGGATCCCGCCTCGCATCGGCACGAGGCCGTGCGGCCGACGGGGGGGAGAAGGGTCGTTGGTCACCGGGCAAGTCAACCCGGTCCCGGACCGGAACGAAAACTCCCCGGGCCGGGCCGGGATCGGTTCCGGCCCGGCGGTCGGCGTCAGCCCAGGTAGGGGAACCAGGCCAGCTCGGTCAGGTCGTCGAGCTCGCTGGCCTTCACCCCGATGTCCGACACGGTGTACAAGGTGTCGTCCACCACCACCGAACGGCCGATCGTGGGCTCGTTCCTCCAGCAGTACTGCTCGGGCTCCTCGGGCGGGGACACCGGCCGGGTCCCGGGGGTGGAGTCATCGGTCGGCTCGTCGAGCGGTTCGACCGGGATCGGGCCGTCGATGCTGTCGCACTGTTCCGAAGACGGGTGCTCCACCTGGCCCCGCTCGGTCAGGCTGCCGTCGGCGCCGACCGTGAGGAGCGTCGCCGTCGCCACCCGCTGCTCGACCCCGGCATCGTCGTACCGCCACCCCTCCACCGGGACCACGGCGGTGCCGAGGGCACCGGTGGCAGGGTCGGCGGCCGGGATCCAGGTGAACGCCCGGGCGTCCCAGCTCACCGGGGTGGTGGTGTACCCGCTTTCGTGCTGGTCGTCGGGGAGGCTGATCTTGGCCACGCGGGTGGGGTCGGTCGGGTCGCTGACGTCGAACAGTGACACCGCCACCCCGAAGGTGTTGCCGTCCTCGTCACCGTCGGTGCCGACACCGAGCAGGAGCGCGTCGCCGACCGGGTGGAGGTAGCTCGAGAAGCCGGGGATCTTCAGCTCACCCTGGACCACCGGGTCGGTGGGATCGCTCAGATCAATGGTGTAAAGCGGGTCGACCTGGCGGAAGGTGACCACGTAGCCCATGTCGCCCAGGAAGCGGACGGACTGGATCGTCTCGCCGTGGCCGAGGCCGCCCACCTGGCCGATCTGACGGAGCCGGTCGCCGTCGGGTCGCAGCACGGTCACGAAACTCTCCGAGTCCGAGTCCGACCAGGGCGCCCCGTTGGTGGTCGCCACCCGGAGATCGCCCTCATGGCCCGACAGGCTGTACTGGTTGAGGAGCTGCCCGTTGACCGAACCGGAGGCCTGGTAGGCCATGGCGTTCGGATCGGTCAGGTCGAAGGTGTGGACCGCGGTGGTGGAACCCTCGTCCTCGGCCGCCAGTTCTCCGGTGGCCGGGTCGAACTCCGGCCACCGGGGGGTGGCGACGGCCAGGGTGTCCGGTGAGGCGTAGATGGTCCGAGCGTCGGTGACCACGCCGACGGCGTCGCTGACCGCGAACCCGTCGTCGATCGAGGCCGTCAGGGCGACCAGCGTGCCGAACCCGGCGAACTCGGCGGGCAGGAACATCCGGTCGCAGTCCACCATGGTCCCGGCGTCGATCACCGAGCCGTCCCCGTCGAGGACCTCGTAGCGGGGCAACCAGTCGTCGATCGTCGATTGCTCGATGAGGGCCCGGTTGGCCTCTTCGGCTGCGTCCTCGGCCTCTGGGTTGGAGGGGTACACGAACGGGAACCGGGCCGACGGCCCGGCCAGCACGATCCGGAGCGAGGAGTCGATGTCCCGGGCCGAGAGGTAGTCGCCCTCCAACTGGATGATGCGTTCGACGGTGCCGGAGGCGAGATCGATGGAGATCAGCCGGGCCGCCGACGAACCGTCGGCGACGACCGACACCGCGTCCTCGCCGGCCGAAGGGATCTCGGCGACGGGGCCGCCCATCCAACCCGAGGTCATCAACAGGGCCCGATCACCGTCGAGGAAGAGCTCACCGCCGTTGACCCCCTCGGGAAGGTCGATGGGGCCGAGGTCCACGGGCTCGTCCCCCGACACGTCGTAGACCTGGAGCCGGTCACCGTTCACCACGACCAGACGGCGACCGTCCGTCTTGACCAGATCGGCCTCATCGACGCCCTGTTCCTGATTGTTGGTCCCGATGACGGTCCCCGCGGCGCCCTCGTCGGTGGCGGCTGCGTCCCCGGCCGGCTCGGACGAGACGGCCTCGAAGCTCCCGTCGTCGGTGGTACTGTCGGTCGCCTCGGTGGCGGCGCCCGGCATCACGGGCGCATCGCGCTCCAGGCGCATGCTGCCGTCGGCGAAGACCGGGCCGCCGTCGGCGAACCCGTAGGGGCCGACCCGGTCCAGGGCCTCGGCCTTCAGGTCGTCGAGCAGGTCGTCACAGCCGGCCGGGGCGACCAGCCCGGCGGTGAGGGTCACATCACCGCCGCCGGGGTCACTGGACAGATCGGTGCCGCCCGAGCCGGATGCCCCGCCGGAGGCCGAATCGGTACAGGCGGTGGCGGCCATGGCCAGCGCCGCGATCATGGCCGCGGTGCCGGTGACACGTCGATGGATCATTGGGGCCTCGATTTCTCCGGTTCCTCGATCAGATGATCGGCCGGGGACGATCCCGGCTGACCCCTCCGACGATGCGATGAACGCCGCTGGTTCCCGGGTGGGGCGGATCGAGTACCGCGCGGTACCGCTGATGGGCGGTCTAGGCCGTGGGCATGTAGGCCGGACGCCTGGCCTCGAAGGTGTCGATGTCACCCTCGTGGCGGAGGCTGATCCCGATGTCGTCGAGACCCTCCAGGAACCGTTCCCTGGTGGCGTCGTCGAGGGGGAACGTCTCGCTGAGGCCCAGGGCGGGCACCTCGAGGGTCCGCCGGTCGACGTCGATGGTGATCTCGAGATCGGGGTCGGTGTTCACCGCCTCGATCAGCTGCTGCCCTGTCTCCGGTGACACCACCACCGGGATGAGGCCGTTCTTGGTGGCGTTGTTGCGGAAGATGTCGCCGAAGCGGGGGGTGATGACGGCCTGGAAGCCGGACTGCTGGATGGCCCACACCGCGTGTTCACGGGACGAACCGACGCCGAAGTTGGGACCGGCGAGCAGGATGGTGGCTCCGGCGAACCGTTCGTCGTTCATCACGAACGACGGGTCGTCCCGCCACTCGGAGAACAGGCCCTTTTCGAAGCCGGTCCGTTCGACCTGCTTGAGCCAGTCGGACGGGATGATCTGGTCGGTGTCCACGTCGGAGCGGTCGAGGGGGACCGCCCGCCCGGTGACGATGCGTACAGGCTCCATGATGGGTACTCCTCGAGGTTCGGTGGGGGACGGTCAGCCGAGATCGGCGGGGGTGGCGAAGTGGCCGGCCACGGCGGTGGCCGCGGCAACGGCGGGGGAGACCAGGTGGGTGCGCCCACCCCGGCCCTGCCGGCCCTCGAAGTTGCGGTTGCTGGTGGAGGCGCACCGCTCACCGACCGACAGCTTGTCGGGGTTCATGGCCAGGCACATCGAACAGCCGGGTTCCCGCCAGTCGAACCCGGCGGCGGTGAAGATCTTGTCGAGCCCCTCGGCCTCCGCTTGGGCCTTGACGGCGTGGGATCCGGGGACGACCAGGGTGCGGACCCCGGATGCCACCGAGCGGCCCTCGGCCACGCGGGCCGCGGTGCGGAGATCCTCGATCCGGCTGTTCGTGCACGACCCGATGAACACGGTGTCGACCCCGACGTCGCGCATCGGGGTGCCGGCCTGCAGGCCCATGTAGTCCAGGGCCCGGGAGGCGGCGTCGCGCAGCGAGGGGTCGTCGAAGCTGTCCGGTGACGGCACCGCCCCGGCGAGGGGGATGACCTGGCCCGGGTTGGTGCCCCAGGAGACGTGGGGGCCGATGGCGGCGGCGTCGAGCACCACCTCGGTGTCGAAGCGGGCGTTCGGGCCCGAGGGGAGGCGACGCCAGTCGTCGAGGGCGCGTTCCCAGGCGGCGCCGGTCGGGGCGTGTTCGCGGCCTTCGAGGTAGGCGAAGGTGACGTCGTCGGGGGCGATCATCCCGGCCTTGGCCCCGGCCTCGATGGACATGTTGCAGACCGTCATCCGGCCTTCCATCGACAGGTTGCGGATGGTGGAACCCCGGTACTCGATGATGTGGCCGATCCCGCCACCGGTGCCGATCCGGCCGATGACGGCCAGGATCAGGTCCTTGGCCTCCGCCCCATCCGCAAGGTCACCGTCGACGGTGACCGCCATCGTCCGCGGTCGGATCTGGGGCAGGGTCTGGGTGGCGAGCACGTGCTCGACCTCACTGGTCCCGATCCCGAAGGCGAGTGCTCCGAAGGCGCCGTGGGTGGCGGTGTGGGAGTCGCCGCACACCACGGTCATGCCCGGCTGGGTGAGGCCCTGTTCGGGGCCGATCACGTGCACGATGCCCTGGCCGGGAGCACCCATGGGGTGGAGGGTGATGCCGAACTCCTCGGCGTTGGCCCGCATGGTGGAGATCTGCTTGGCGCTGATCGGATCGGCGATGGGCTGATCGATGTGCTCGGTGGGGACGTTGTGGTCCTCGGTGGCCACGGTGAGCTCGGGACGGCGGACCTTCCGGCCGGCCAGCCGGAGACCGTCGAAAGCCTGGGGTGAGGTCACCTCGTGCACCAGGTGCAGATCGATGTAGAGCAGGTCGTGCTCACCGGGGGCGCCGCGGTGCACCACATGGCGCTCCCAGACGTTGTCGGCGAGGGTGGTGTCCGCGGTGGTGGTGGCGGCGTCGTCGGCCATGGCCGGTCTCCTGTGACTCGATGCTGGCCGTCAGGCTAACTCCGGCCGGGCCCACCTGGTCCCCGCGGGGACTGGGTCAGACCTCGAGTTCGACCACGGTGACGTTCATCGGTCCGTTCGGGGCCTCGAAGGTGACGGTGTCACCGACCGTGGCGCCGATGAGGGCCTGGCCGAGCGGTGAGCCGGGGGAGATCACCGAGGCGACGTCGTCACGGCGTTCCTCGATGGAGCCGAGCAGGTAGCGCTCCACCTCGTCGTCGCCCTCGTAACGGATCGAGACCACACAGCCGGCCTGGACGGAGCCGTCGTCGGCCGCCTCGACGATCTCGGCGTTGTCGACCAGGGCGGAGAGCTGGGCGATCCGGCCCTCCATCTTGCCCTGCTCTTCCTTCGCCGCGTGATAATCGCCGTTCTCGGAGAGGTCTCCGAGCTCACGGGCGGCCTCGATCTTCTTGGCGATCTCGATGCGGCCCCGGGTGGTCAGATCGTTGAGCTCGGATTGGAGCCGATCGAACGCTTCGGGGGACAGCTTGTGGGTTTCGGGCACCGCGTCGATGGTAGCGGGGTCTCGTTCTACCGGCGGCCGCGCAGCATGGTGTTGATCTGGACCGACACGATGGCCCCGACGATCCACATGAAGATCGATATCGGGCTCCCGAAACGGGTGCCGAGCAGGCGTCGTTCGAACCCGCTGTCGGCGACGTGGTAGCCGCCGCGCGTGAGCAGGTAGACCACCAGTGAGGTGGTGACCAGGTAGAAGACGAGGGCCAGGGTGCCTCGGGCCCCCGGGTCCTGCGGGCCGGCGGAGAAGCGGACGCCGAGGCCGATGAACACCCCGATCAGGACCGGGGCCAGGGCCGAATGGGTATCGAGGACGGTCTCGGCCACGTACCAGGCCACGCCGGCGACGGCGGCCACGGCCGAGCCGAAGACCACCCCGCTGAACAGGTCGGCGGTGGTGCGGGGCGGCACCGGTCGCCGTCCGTCCGGCCGTTTGGGCGCCGGGGTGTCGGCGTGCGGGGCCTCTTCGGCCGCATAATGCCAGGACTGGGGGATGGTCCGGCTGGAAAAATCGTATCCCTTGTCGCGGTCCACAGCGGCTCCAGATCGGGAGAGCGATACCACCGATGTTCGGCGTCTCGGGGGACGTACTTGAGTATCGGGCCGGGGACCCCGGCCGTAGTGGTGAGCGATCTGAGTAGGGTGATCGTCACAGTCGACGGGGCTCGAAATGGAGGGCAGGGCAGCATGGCCTATCGGGTAGGTGTGGTCGGGGGCGACGGGATCGGTCCCGAGGTGGTGGCCGAGGGCCTGAAGGTGGTGGCGGCATCGGGGGTGGCCATCGACCGGGTCGACTACGACCTGGGCGGAGCCCGCTACCTGCGCGACGGCACCATCCTCCCCGACGAGGTGCTCGACGAATGGCGCGATCTGGACGCCATCTATCTGGGTGCCGTCGGTACCCCGGAGGTCCCTCCCGGCGTCATCGAGCGGGGCCTGCTGCTGGCGATGCGGTTCGAGCTCGACCTGTACGTCAACCAGCGACCGTTCACCGCGGCCGGTCACGATTTCATCGTCATCCGCGAGAACACCGAGGGCACCTACGCCGGCGAGGGCGGATTCCTCCGCAAGGGCACCGCCCATGAGATCGCCACCCAGGGTTCGGTCAATACCCGGATGGGGGTCGAGCGCTGCGTGCGCTATGCCTTCGATCTGGCCGGTCGGCGTCGCAACCATCTCACCCTGGTCCACAAGACCAACGTGCTCACCTTCTCCGGTGATCTGTGGGCCCGCACCTTCGATCAGGTCGGGGCCGAGTTCCCGGCTGTCGACACCGCCTACAACCATGTCGACGCGGCCTGCATCTACTTCGTCGACGATCCCGGCCGCTACGACGTCGTCGTCACCGACAACCTCTTCGGTGACATCCTCACCGATCTGGGTGGGGCGGTGTCGGGCGGGATCGGTCTGGCCGCGTCCGCCAACCTCAACCCCGACCGGACCGGACCGTCGATGTTCGAACCGGTCCACGGCTCGGCCCCCGACATCGCCGGCCAGAACAAGGCCAACCCGATCGCCGCGGTCCTGTCGGCGGCGATGATGCTCGACTTCCTGGGCGAACCCGATGCCGCCGCCCGGATGGTCAAGGCGTGCGATGCCGTCACCTCCGCCGGCACCGACGGCCTGTCCACCACCGCGATCGGCGACGCCGTCGCCGGCCGGCTCTGACGCCCCGAACAGGAGACCGTGCCATGACTTCCGGCGCCTCCACCCCGTCCCCGGCCACCAACGGTCCGGAGGCGGTGACCATCGACCGTTCCGGTCACCGCGACCCGTCCTGGCCCGAGTCGGTCGAGATCTTCGACACCACCCTGCGTGACGGCTCCCAGTTCGAGGGGATCGCCCTCACCGCCGAGGACAAGCTCAAGATCGCCCGCCAGCTCGACCTCCTCGGGGTCCACTACATCGAGGGAGGGTGGCCCGGTTCGAACCCCCGTGACGACGAGTTCTTCGGTCGGGCGGCGGCCGGCGACCTCCAGCTCGCCACCGCCACCCTGGTCGCCTTCGGCTCGACGCGGCGCCCCAAGGGCAAGGTCGACGCCGACGAGACCCTGGCCCACCTGCTGGCCGCCGGAACCGAGGTGTGCTGCATCGTGGCCAAGTCGTGGGATTACCACGTGCTCGAGGCCCTGCGGACCTCGCTCGATGAGGGGGTGGCCATGATCGCCGACTCCGTCGCCTACCTCGTCGGCGCCGGGCGCCGGGTCTTCGTCGACTTCGAGCACTTCTTCGACGGTTACAAGCGCAATCCAGAGTTCGCCCTCCGGTGCCTGGAGGCGGCGGCCATCAACGGCGCCGAGACCCTGGTGCTGTGCGACACCAACGGTGGTTCGCTGCCGCACGAGGTCGAGCGGGCCACCACCGACGCGGTGCGGATGTTCCCCGAACTGGTGGTGGGGATGCACACCCAGAACGACACCGGCTGTGCAGTGGCCAACGCCCTGGCCGGGGTGCGGGCGGGTTCCACCCATGTGCAGGGCACCATCAACGGCTACGGCGAACGAACCGGCAACTGTGATCTGACCACCTTCGTGCCCAACCTGACCCTCAAGATGGGGATCCGGTCCCTGCCCGAGGGTGGGATGGAACGATTGACTGCGGTCAGTCACCATGTGGCCGAGCTGGTCAACCTGCCGCCGGTGGACAGCCAGCCCTACGTGGGCCAGTCGGCGTTCGCCCACAAGGCCGGTCTGCACACCTCGGCCATCGCCCGCCGGCCCGACGCCTACGAGCACATCGATCCGGCCCTGGTCGGCAACGGGACCCGGTTCCTGGTGTCGGACCTGTCGGGCCGGGCCACCATCGAGCTCAAGGCCAAGGAGCTGGGTCTGGAGCTCGACGGGGCCCAGATGCGCACCGTGCTCGACGAGCTGAAGTCACTCGAGCATGCCGGCTACCACTTCGAAGCCGCCGACGCCTCGTTGGAGCTGCTGATGCGGCGGGCCGCCGGTTGGGTGAACCCGTTCTTCGAGCTGGAGTCCTACCGGGTCGCCGTCGAGCAGCGGCCGGGCCGCCGGCCCGACCTCGATCCCAACCCGCTCGGCCACTTCGAGGGTGTCGAGACCGAGGCGACCGTGAAACTCGTGGTCGACGGGGAACGGATCATCGCCACCGGTGAAGGCAACGGTCCGGTCAACGCCCTCGACGCGGCCTTCCGGACCGCGGTCGGCGACCGGTTCCCCCAACTCGGTCGGGTCCGCCTGACCGACTTCAAGGTACGGATCATCGACTCCGGCCAGAGTACCGGTGCCGTCACCCGGGTCCTGATCGACGCCTCCGACGGTGAGCGCTACTGGACCACCATCGGGGTGAGCGAGAACATCATCGACGCATCGTGGCAGGCGCTCTCCGATTCGGTGGTGTGGGCGCTGACCACCAGCGACGCCGGCTGATCCTCCGGCCGGGTGGCCCGACCCCTCAGCCGGAGGGCCGGGGATCAGGGGCTCGCCGGGCCCGGTCGATCCGGGCTCGGTCAGTTCAGTCCAGGTCCGGTCAGTGGCCGGGCTGCCAGATCATCAGGATCAGGGCAATCACCACCAGGATCTGCTCGGCGGCCTCGCCCATCATCATCCGCTTGGACGCGGCCTGCGCCGCCGGGTCGGCCTGGAGGGCCGAGTTCGGATCGAGCGCCTCGGCCCGCTGACCGATGACCCGGACGGCCGGGCGGACCAGGCCGTGGATCGCGCCGACCATGACGAACCACACCAGGAAGCTGGCCGACACCCACGGCTCGCCCATGCTGAAGGTGTCGTCACTGATGGCGATGAGCACGATGCCGAGCGGCAGTACCGCGTAGATCGAGTATTCGGCCAGGGAGCGAACCGCCCGGGTCGACTGCAGGATCACCGCGGCGTCCCCGGCCTTGGACCGGAACGCCCGGGCGTGATAGGCGCTGTGCGCGATCAGGCCACCGAACCCCACGATGGCGGTGGCCACGTGGAGTAGCAGAATGATGCGGTACAGCATGGTCGTGGTGCCCATTGGGGGTCCTCCCTCGCGGTCCGGATATCGCCGTCGGCCACCGTACCGGTCCGGACCGGGTGCCCGGCGGTGGGAACGCTAGGCTCTGCAGGTAATGGCCGCGCCCGACTATGTCCCCACCAGCCCGACCCAGCAGGTTCGGACCTACCACTCGCCTCCCCGCCGGTTCACCCGACCGTCGGCCCGTCCCGGCGAGCCCGGCCCCGGTCGGACCCAGGGAGGGATGCTCGGCGTGGCCGGGCCCGACTCCGGCTACGCCTACACCCTCGTTCCCCTGATCGAGTCGAAGCTCCAGCTGGGAACGGTGCACCGCGACGACGCGGTGGCGGGCGGGGTGGCTGTGGCCATGAAACGGGCGGCCCTGTTCGGTCGGGGCCCGATCATCCACGACCTCACCGCGGGGTTCACGGTCTACGGCTTCCTCGATCCGTCCCCGGCGCCGGAGCTGGTGTCCCTCCGGAGCCGCCTGTTCCCCGAGGTCCACACCGCCCACCACTATGTGGAGCTGCGCCATCTGGTCGATCTCGTTCCCGAGGGTGTGCTGCTCATGGCCCATGGCCAGATCACCGACGCCTACGGGCGGGACTGGACGAGTGTGCTCGGTCCCCTCGGTTCGTCCCACTGAGGCGGATCGTGAAGCTCCGCTTCTCCCCGGCCCCCACCGGCTACCTCCACCTCGGTAGTGCCCGTTCGGCCCTGTTCAACTGGCTGTACGCCCGCCACACCGGCGGCGAGTTCGTGCTCCGGATCGAGGACACCGACACCGAACGGTCCACACCGGAGCTGATCGGGGCGATCCATGACAGCCTTCGCTGGCTCGGCATCGGCTGGGACGACGAATACCGCCAGTCCGACCGGTTCGACCAGTACCGGGGGGCGGTCGACGATCTCCTGGCGTCGGGGGCCGCCTACTGGTGTGACTGTTCCCAGGAGGCGGTCAAGGCCCGGCTCGAGGCGGCCGGCGCCTCCGGTGGGTACGACGGCTTCTGCCGCAACCGGGGCCTCGGCCCGGCCGCCGGATCGGTGGTCCGGTTCCGCACCCCCGACCACGGGGTCACGGCCTGGGACGACCTGATCCGCGGTCGGGTCAGCTTCGAGAACGCGGTACTGGAGGATTTCGTCATCCTCCGCTCCAACGGCACCGCCATGTTCCACCTGGCCAACGCCTACGACGACCTCACCATGGAGATCACCCACGTGGTCAGGGGCGAGGATCTCGTCAACGTGACCCCACGGGTGTTGCTCCTCCTCGACGCGATGGGGGCCGAGCGCCACCCCACCTACGCCCATCTGCCCCTGATCGTCAACGAGCAGCGCAAGAAGCTGTCGAAACGTCGCGACGACGTTTCCCTCACCGACTACCGGGATCGGGGCTACCTGCCCGAGGCGATGCGGAACTATCTGGTCACCCTGGGCTGGGGACCGAAGGATGGGGTGGAGATCCGCCCGGTCGAGGAGCTGATCTCGCTGTTCGAGCTGTCCGACATCAACAAGGCGCCCGCCTTCTTCGACGTGAAGAAGCTCGACAGCTTCAATGCCACCTATATCCGGGCCCTGCCGGTGGACGAGTTCATCGTGCGGTCCCGGCCCTTCATGACCGTCGACATGAGCGACGCCACCTACGCCCGGCTGGCCCCGTTCGTCCAGGAACGGGTCAACCGGCTCGACGAGGTGGACGGGTTCATCGACTGGGTGGTCGGCGAACCCCCGGAACCGGAGGCCAAGGACTGGAAGAAGGTGATGGCCAGGGCCGGCGTGGCCGATGTGCTCGACGGGGTCATCGACGGGGCGGCCACGGTGGCCTGGACCCCGGACGACCTCGAATCCCTGGTGTTCGGGGTGGGGGAGCGCCTCGACCAGAAGTCCCAGCTGCCGGTCCGGATGGCGGTCACGGGACGGCGGTCCGGTCTGCCCCTGTTCGAACCCATGGCTGAGCTCGATCGTGATGTCGTCATCGCGCGCCTCCGTGCGGCCCGCGCCCGGCTCTAGACGCCGCCGCAAACCCGCCCCCCGCCGCCGGCGCCGCCCGGGACGGTGGATCCTGTTCACGGTGCTGTCCGTGGTCGGCACCTACCTGCTCGTCACGTTCGCCCAGGTGTGGTTGGCGTCGCAGGCCACCGCGGTACCGGTAACCGACCCCCCGGTCACCGCAGCCGTGGTCTTGGGCGCGGCCCAGTACAACGGCGAGCCCTCACCGGTGCTGCAGGCCCGCCTCGACCGGGCCGCCGAGCTCTACACCGACGGCCGGGTATCGCTCGTGGTGGTGACCGGTGGGCGGCAACCCACCGACGCCACTACCGAGGCGAAGACCGGATACGACTATCTGCGGACGGCCGGGGTGCCCGACGAGGATCTCCGACTCGAGGTCCAGGGGGCTTCCACCTACGAGTCCTTGGCCGCCACCTCCCGGTTCCTGGCCGAGGACGGGATCACCCAGGTCGTGCTGGTGACCGACGCGTATCACGCCCGGCGGGCCGCGCTGGTGGCCGAGGAGGTCGGCCTCGATCCCCAGGTGCGGTTGACCGATGGATCGCCCACGTTCGGACGCCTGGTTCACGAGACCATCGCCGTCTCGGTGGGCCGGATCATCACGTTCCGTCGCCTCGACCTGTTGTGAGCCGGCCCGTTCGGTCTCCGCCTGCCTGACCTGTGCCGGCGGCCGGACCCGGAAAATCCAGTCGGCGGACGCTGCCGGTGGCGGTAAGGTGATCTCTCCACCTTCGGGGGTGGTGTAATTGGCAACACAGCTGGTTCTGGTCCAGTCATTGGGGGTTCAAGTCCTCCCCCCCGAGCAAGCGGTAGCGGAGTTCGATCGGTCCCTGGGCCGGTATGCTCACCTGCCGTCAGGCCCCGTTCGTCTAGTGGCCTAGGACGCTGGCTTCTCACGCCAGTAACACGGGTTCAAATCCCGTACGGGGTGCCACACGCCCGGGGGTCGGTCGCAACCGGCCCCCGCTCGGCATCCGGTGGCGGCCGACGCCCCGGGTCGGCTGCGGCCGCGGGTTGGCTGTGATCCCGGGGCCGGCTTCGCCCACGCCGGACGACCCGGCCCGATCGGGAGAGGAGACGGACGTTGATCCCGAGATCGGTACTGAGCTTCGCTCCCCCTCGTCACGCCGGCGATGTCGTGGCCGCAGAGCTCGTCCGTTGCCTGCTCGGTGGAGGGGTGGCGTTGGTGCCCACCGAGACGGTGTACGGGCTGGTGGCCCACCCCGGATCCGGCGAGGCCACCCAGCAGCTGTTCCGGCTCAAGGGGCGGCCCGAGAACCGCCGCCTACCGGTGGCGGTGGCCTCGCTGGCCCAGATGGAAGAGGTCGGCGCGGTGGTCACCGCCGAGACCCGGACCCTCATGCAGAAGCACTGGCCGGGTCCGCTCACCCTCGTCGTCGGCCTCGACCCCGGTCGGACCCCACCATGGATGGAACGCCGGGACGAGGCGGCATTCCGTTGTCCTGACAACCAGATCCTGCTCGATGTGCTGGAACTGACCGGACCCTTGCTGTTGACGAGCGCCAACGCACACGGTGACGCCCCTTCCGCCACCGTGGACGAGGCGTTGGCCGGCCTGAGGGGACGGCCCGAGCATGTGGTCGATGGTGGTCCGCTTCCCGGCGTGGCCTCCACGGTGCTCAACCTCAACGTCGCCCGGCCGGCGGTGGAGCGGGCCGGACCGATCATCCCGGAACTGGGCTGATCGCTGTCCGGTGCCCTTCCTGGAAGCGTGGGCACGGTCGAAGGCGCGCCGACGCGGTAGGGGCGCGCCCTCATTGGTCGAGGTGCGCCCGGGTTGGCGCCGGGCCTGCCGGCCCCTGGCATCGGGGTCCTCAGGTTCGGATGTGTTTGGTGAGGAGCATGAGGGTGAGGTCGTCCATCGGGGAGGGCTCGAAGCCGTAGTGCTGGGAGAAGCCGGCGGCTTCGACGGCGAGGCGGCCCAGGAGCATCGCTGGTAGGGGGGCGGGCTGGTTGCGGGCGGCGCGTTGTCGGAGCCAGTCGTTGAGGACCTGGTCGCCGCAGTCGAACCCGGTGACGTCATGCGATGCCGTGAGTAGCTCGGGCCCGCGGTAGTGGGTCACTCGTGTTCGAGTATCGAGGGCTCGCGGAGCAGGGCCGTGATCTTGGGCTTGGGTGTGGCCGGCTGGTCGAGGATCTCTTGGAGTTCGTCCCAGGCCGTGGGGTTGAGGGCGAAGACCTGCCGGTCGGCGAGATCGGTGGCTGCGGCGGCAACGACGTGGCTGACGACGTATTCGTTGAGTGGCATCCCGGTGGCCTGGAGCACGCGTCGTACGAGCGTGTCCTGGGCCGGGGTGACCCGCAGCGTCCATCGCGCTGTCTTGGTGTCCATGACCCCGATTGTGCGTCTAAATGACGTACGAATCATGGTCGCAGCAGAGAATACGTTCGATCTGTGTGCAATCGCTTTACCCGCGCGGTGACCCCACGTCCATGAACGGGATCAGTCGAGTTCGACACCGCCTTCGACCGCGCTCGAGCCCGTCGTCCGAGCCGGATGGTGATGGGTCAGCACCTCGGCGTACCACGCTGGGTCGGCGAGCTGGTTCGGGTGATGGCCGGGCAGAAGGGCGACGACGAGGTTGGGGATCAGCTCGAAGGCGAAACCGAGGCTCCACACGGTCAGCCGGTACCAGGCCACCGGGTGCCACCAGCGGTGCTCACCGACCATGGTCACCAGCGTCCCGGCGAGGACCGCGACCGCCAACCCCACCACCGTCAGCACGGTGCCGACCAGGTGGCGCCATCGTTCCAGGCCGACGGCCCGGGCCACGTCGTACACGACGGCCTTGTGCTCCACCTCCTCGGCCAGGTGCCACCAGAACAGTCGGGCCACCCGAGCATCCGCCCCGGAGAACTCGTCGGCCCGGTGCTCGGCCGCCCAGCGGGCCGCCGAGTAGGCCAGGGTCTCCGACGCGGTCGCCACCGCCAACCCGAACCGGCGGCTGGTCCGCCGTTCCAGCAGCCCGAAGGCGCGGCCGGTGACCCGGTCGACGGTCCCCAATCCCCGGTACCGGCCGACCAGGACGGAGTTCCAGCGGCGGTGCTGGCGGTGATGTTCGGTCTCCTGGCCCACGTAGGCCCGGGTCGTCGCGGCCAGTTCCGGTCCCAGATCGGGGATGGTGGAGGCCACGGTCCGCACGACATAGGGCTCCAGGTGGGGCATGAGCAGCGAGACGGCGTTGGCCACACAGGCCAGTTCGGGCCGGTCGGGGATCCAGCACGGGTCCACGACCCGGCGGTCACCGGCCGCCGCGGCGCGACCCAGGCCGAAGCGGGGTCGTCGAGCCGGGAGCGAGGTGGTCGCCACCGTCACCCATCGGCGGGCCCGGATCGGAGCTGAGCGCGATCGGGTCGGCCGCACAGGCCGGTAGGGTCGGCCGATGGTTGGCACGAATCGGGTCCGGTCCCGCCCTGACCGTCGCGGCCGGATCGGCGGCGCCGCGGTGGTCGTGGCCCTGGTGCTCCTGGCCGGCTGCACCGGTGAGGACGCCACCCCGATCCAGGATGTCACCTCCACCACCGATCTCGGCACCCCCCACCTGCTGCCTCCCAACGAGCAGATGGAGGAGCTGGCCAGGCAGCAGTGCCGCGACGATCCGGAGCTGGAGCAGGGTGAGGTGAACGCGGTCGATCCCGCCAATCCGGACGAGATCATTTCCAGCGTGGTGGTCGACTGCGCAGAGGTCCGCGCCGAGGGCTGAGGCGGCCCGGAGCCCACCGGGGCCGGAGTGCACGGGCCCGGTTCAGCCGGTGACCTGGAGACCGAACCAGGCGGCCAGGACCCCGGCGGTACAGCTCAGGGTCACGTAGAGCAAGGCGATCCCGCCCTGCCGTTCCCTGGCCATGGTGGCCGCCTCGTTGGCCAGGGTCGACCAGGTGGACAGGGCCCCGAGCCCGGCCACCCCGAACACGGTCGGCCACGGGCCACCCCACTCGGCGCCGCTCACCGCGCCGAGGGCGAAGGAGGCGATCAGGTTGACGGTCAGCGTCCCGTAGGGGAAGTGGATCGTGTTGGCCACCTGGTTGGACACCGCCCGCAGGGACGCCCCGGCCGCGGCGGCCACCACGAACAGCAGGATCAGGATGATCACGGGCGGCTCCCGAGCCGATAGCCGACCCCGGCGGCGACCACCGCCCCCACCGCCGTACCGAACCCGGCCAGTGAGGCGGCGGTGACGGTGCCGGAGTCGAGATTCCGGGCCACGTCCAGGGCGTAGCTCGAGAAGGAGGTGAACGCGCCGCAGAAGCCGGTGCCCACGAGCAGGAACTGGTTGGTGGTCACCCGGGGTCGACCACCCCGCCGGGGGGCGCTGGCCCCCACCAGGACACCGAGGATGAGTGAGCCGACGACATTGATGGCCAGCATCCCCGCCCCGGTCGGGTCGCCGCCGAGGGCCGACACGATGCCCCAACGGCACAGGGCACCGATGACCCCGCCGGCGGCGACGTAGCGGAGGGACCGGAGCAGTTCCATCGGTCCAGTCTGGCCCACCAGGTTGCGATGAGTAGCCTTCCTGGCGTGGAAGTAGAGCTGATTGACTCCCTGGCCGGCTCGAGGGCGGGCCTGACCCAGCTCCAGCGCCGATGGCGGCCCGTGGACGAACGCGGTGTCCCGGTCCGGCCCCGGGCGGCGGTGTTGCTGGTCCACGGTCTGGGCGAGCACTCGGCCCGGTACGGTCACCTGGCCGGCTACCTGGGCGAGCGGGGTCTCGACGTCCTCAGCTTCGACAATCGCGGTCACGGGCAGAGCGGTGGGCGGCGCGGCCACGTCGACTCCTTCGCCGAGTTCGTCGACGACGTCGAGGACCTGGTGATCGAACGGCGCCAGCTCGGCCTTCCCGTGATCCTGCTCGGCCACTCGCTCGGGGGTCTGATCGCGGCCACCGCGGTGGTCGAAGGTCGGGCTCGACCCGATCTGCTGGTGTTGAGCTCGCCGGCGCTCGGGATGTGCGGTTCACGCTGGCAGCGGTGGGCCGCGCCGGTGCTGGGACGGCTTGCTCCCCGGTTGCGGGTGCCGTCGCGGTCCGACGGCACCCAGGTCTCGCGTGATCCCGCCGTTCAGGCCGCCTACGCCGCCGATCCGCTGCGGTTGCGTGGGGTGTCCGCCGGGCTCGGGCGGGAGATCTTTGCCGCCATGATGTCCACCTCCGCCCAGCTCGACCGGATCACCGTCCCCACCTATGTGCTCCACGGCTCGGAGGACGAAATCGTCGCCCCGGAGGCGAGCCGCCGCCTCGATGCCCTGCCCAACGTCACCTACCGGTTGTGGCCCGGTCTGCGCCACGAGTGCTTCAACGAACCCGAGCGGGATCAGGTGGCGGCCGCCCTGATCCGCTGGATCGACGAGCAGCTCCCCCGCGTCCCGTCCTAGACATCCCCAGCGGGCAGCCATCGGCGGCGCCGGGGTCCGGTGGCCCGCCGGCGCGGATCGTCGAGCGGGACCCCGGTCAGCCGATGCGACGGGTGTCGGACCGGGTCGGGTCGATCGCGCCGTCGGGGCCGGGGCGTCCGGTCGGGGCGTCGTTGACCGGTCCCCGGTTCGGGAGCCCGTCAGGGGAGAGGTCGGCCTCGGTGTAGCCGATGCCCTCCACCCACCGGAGGTTTCGGTCATCACCGCCCCCGCTCATGGCGGGAGCCTCACTGCCGGTGAGGGGGATCGGCGCGGTCGCGGCTGGGTTCGGGGCGGCGGGAGCCGTCGGGCTCGCGGCGGGATTCGGTGCCGGGTTCGGGGTGGTCGCGGCCGGACTGGGGGCGGGCGCGGTCGCGGCTGGGTGAGGGGCGGGTCCGGCCGCCGGGGGCCCGGTTGCCGCCGGCGCGTCGGCCGGCCGGCTGGTGATGGTGGGGAAGGCCTGGGTCCGTTCGGGCCCTCCGGGGCGGGACGGGGTCGCCGGCGCTGCCGCGGCCGCGCCCGGCGGATTGAAGGTGGCGGTGACGGCCCGGCCACCGGCGGTGGGTGTGGCCGCCGGGTTCGGGGCCGGTGCCTCGCCGCCGGCGGCGACCCGGTTCCGTCCCCGGCGGGACACCATGGCGGCCGGGCGGCGACGGTCGTAGGAGGGCCAGAGGTAGCCGGCGGCCATGACGATCGCCCCGATGCCGGCCAGGATGAGGGCCGGGGTGATCATGGCCCCGAAGAAGACGTCGATGGCCGAGGCGACCAGGACCGCCGCCGACGGTGCCACCTGCTGGAGGATGTAGGGCATGGCCAGGCCGACCAGCAGCCAGAAGGCGGCCGAGCCGATGGCCCACCGTCCCATACGGCGCAGGCCGGCACCCCGATCGTCGGTGATGAGCAACGACAGGGCGAGACCGACCAGGGAGATCACGAAACCGAGGGCGGTGAACCGGTCGACCATGTCCTTGACGGTGCCCAGCCACGCCTGGCCGGTGTTGGGCAGCTCCACCCCCAGCTCCGGCGATG
>JBKDZN010000229.1:0-31857 GCA_047971245.1 Acidimicrobiales bacterium | reverse complement strand
ATCCCGGCCGCGTACTGCGCCCGGATGCTGCGGGGGTTCGGCGCCGACACGATCCGTCTCGAGAGCCCCGCGGTCTCCCGGCCCGGTGGGGATTCCGGGCCGGCCGGGATCGACGGACTCGACGACGACCAGACCACCTTCCTGGTGGCCGGGGCGCGCCGGGTGGCGCCCGGCCTGGCCCGGGCGATCCGCTGGTGCGCCGAGGCCGACGTGATCGTCACCGACCGGCTCCCGGCCGATCTGGTCCACCTCGGGATTGATCCGGACGACTTCGGGCCGGCCACCGGCCGCCTGCTGGTCACCGCCACCCCGTTCGGTGCCACCGGACCCCAGGCGGGGTGGCGCACCACTGCCGGGGTCCAGTTCGCCGTCGGGCCGATCATGAGCCTGACCGGTGACGACCACCGGGCCCCGCTGGTGACCGGGGGCGCCCAGGCCTACTTCCTCGGTGGCCTGGAGGCGTTCGCGGCCGCCACGGTGGCGCTGGTCGGTCTCCGCCGCCGCGGTCAGGGCACCTGGATCGACCTGTCGTTGCAGGAAGCTGCGGCGTCGATCCCCGAGCTCTACGGACCGATGAGCGAGTACGAGACGGGGGAACCCGTGGTTCGCTCCGGCAACACGGTCCGCGCCGTGTGGGGCGTCCACGCCTGTCGTGACGGCTACGCCGGGGTGTGCTGCCTCGAACGTCAGGTGCCGGCCCTGTTCCGACTCATCGGTGAGCCGGTGGAGGGGGAGCCGCGGTTCACCGATCCTCTGGCCCGGATGGACAACGACGACGAGCTGCTGGCCTACGTGATGATGTTCATGGCCGACCACACCAAGGACGAGCTCCTCGATCTGGGGGCGAAGCACCGGGTCCCGTTCGGGGCGGTGCGCACCCCGTCGGAACTGCTGACGGATCCGACGTTCGCCGAGCGCGGCTACTTCGACCGGGTGCTCGTGCCGTCGGGCCGGGGCGGGCCCGAGGCCGAGGTGTCGATGCCGGGCCGCCCGTTCCCCGACCTGGGCTGGCGGGGACCCGAGCGGCTCGAGCCCGACCCGACCGAGGCCGGCGGCGATGAGGGGACCTCGTCGGGGCCCGACGGGGCCTGGCGGGCCGGGGGCTGGACGGCCCGGACGGCCCGGACGGCCCGGCGATCATCCGGGCGCGATCCGGTTCCCGCCCGGCCCCTCGACGGGGTCCGGGTGGTCGACCTGACGATGATGTGGGCCGGTCCGTACGCCACCAAGCTGATGGCCGAGACCGGCGCGGACGTCATCAAGGTGGAGTCGCCCACGGCGTGGGACAACATCCGGACCCTGGTCCCCCAGGAACCGGAGATCACCGACCCGTGGAACTCGGCCTACTATTTCAACGAGTACAACCATTCGAAACGGTCGCTGATCCTCGACCTGGCCGATCCCGACGGGCGGGCCGCCCTGCTTCGGGTGGTCGCCTCGGCCGACGTGGTCATCGAGAACTACCGGGCCGACGTGCTCGACAAGCTGGGTCTCGGCTACGAGGTGCTGCGGGGCGCCCGTGACGACATCATCCTGGTCTCGATGGCCGGATTCGGGAAGTCGGGTGAGTTGCGTGACCATGTGGGGTTCGGCCCGATCATCGAGATGATGTCGGGCCTGATGTCGCTGTCGGGCTACGGCGACGACGGTGTGCCCTACAAGACCGGGGTCTCCTACGGCGATCCGGTGGGTGGGCTCAACGCCACCGCCGCAGTGGCCCTCGCCTTGATGCGCCGGGACCAGACCGGCGAAGGCGGCCACATCGACCTGTCCCAGCGGGAGACCGCCGCTCTCATGGCCGGCCCGGCGTTCGTGGCCGCGGCCCGGCGGGGTGAGGAGCCGGTGCACCACGGCAACCGCCATCCCGTCCATGCCCCCCACGGTTGCTATCGGGCCGCCGGTGAAGACGCCTGGGTGGTGATCGGGGCCCGGACCGACGCCGAGTGGCGCGCCCTGGCCGACCTCATCGGTCGTCCCGATCTGGCCGACTGGGATCGGGATCGCCGACGGTCCGGTCACGACGAGCTCGACGCCGCCATCGAGGCCTGGACCGCCCCCCGGGACGCCCGGGACCTGGTGGCCGAACTCCAGGACCGTGGGGTTCCGGCCGGAGCCGTGGTGGACACCCTGGCGGTCTACGACGACCCCCAGCTCGGCGACCGGGAGTTCTACCGGGTGCTCAAGGCCGAGAAGATGCGGCCCTACCGCCAGACCGGCCCCACCTGGCGGATGGTGGGCCTGCCCCCCCACGAGATGCGTCGGGCCCCCTGGTTCGGCGAGCACACCCACGAGGTCCTGGCCGAGGTCGGCTACACGCCCGAGGAGGTGGACGGCCTCAGCGAGCGGGGGGTGTCGGGCGACGCCCCCGTCAACCCCGGCGTGGGTTGACCCCGACGGCCTCTTGCCATACCTTCACATATGTGCAGGTGTCGAATATATTGAGACCCGGGTCGCTCGACCGCCTCGACCACGACGCGGCTGCGGTCGAGGCGGGGACGGACGACGCGGTCCGCCTGGCCGAGCTGTTCCGGCTCCTGGGAGACCCGAACCGGATCCGGATCCTGGTCGCGTTGGACGGAGCGGGCGAGCTCTGTGTGCACGATCTCGCCGCGGCGGTGGCCGCCCCCGAGGCCAAGGTGTCCCAGGCCCTCCGGTTGTTGCGCACCGCGGGCGTGGTCCGGAACCGGCGCGACGGCCGGTACGTCTACTACCGGCTCGACGACGACCATGTCCGCACCCTGCTCGAGATGTCGCGCCGGCACATCGCCCATGGACCGGGGGAGGGCCCATGAGCCCCGCCGCCGGCGCCGACCGCGGGTCGGGTCACGGTCACCAGCACGGGGCCGGCCTGGCCCGGTCCGGGGCCCGGCACCGAGATCGTTTGCTGCTCGCCTTCGTGATCATCGCCGGCTTCTTCGTGGTCGAGGCCGCGGCCGGGGTGGTGTCGGGTTCGCTGGCCCTGCTGTCCGACGCCGGCCACATGCTCACCGACGTGATCGGCCTCGGCATGGCCCTGATCGCCATCCAGCTGGCCAGCCGTTTCGCCTCGGCCGCCCCGGGGATCAGCCGCGGCTCGCGCCACACCTTCGGCCTGTACCGGCTCGAGATCCTGGCCGCGTTCGTCAACGCCCTGCTCCTGTTCGGCGTGGCGATCTGGGTGCTGGTCGAGGCCGTCCGCCGCCTCGCCGGTGGGGAGGAACCCCACGTCGAGAGCGGCCTCATGCTCGGGGTGGCGGTGGCCGGACTGGTCGCCAACCTGATCGCGTTCTGGCTGCTGCGGGAGGGAGCGGGCGAGTCCCTCAACGTCGAGGCCGCCTATCTCGAGGTCCTGGCCGACACCTTGGGATCCGTCGGGGTGATCCTGGCCGCCATCCTGCTGCGGGTGTTCGGCTGGTGGTGGGCCGACCCGATCATCGGTGCCGCCATCGGGCTGTGGATCCTGCCCCGCACCTGGCGGCTCGGGGGCAACGCGGTCCGCATCCTGCTCCAATCGGCCCCCGATCACATCGACGTCGCCGAGCTCGAATCCGCGCTGCGGCGCATCGACGGGGTGGTCGACGTCCACGACCTGCACGTATGGACCCTGACCTCGGAGATGGAGGCCGCCTCGGCCCACCTGGTCACCGATCCCGACGCCGATCGGGAAGCCGTGCTCGACCGGGCCCGCACCCTGCTGGACGACCGCTACGGGATCGGTCACGGAACCTTCCAGGTGGAGGCGGCCGGGGCCCGACGGTGCGACGACGCGATGTGGTAGCACCCGTGGCCACGACCCACACGGTGGTCCGCCGTCGTCGGGCCGGCCCGCTCGTTCACGCGTGGCCGGTGTGGCACGACTAGCGTGCGGTCATGAGCCTCGCCAAGGACGAACGCGCCGCGTTGAGTGACACCTTCACCGAGGTCGGTGACAACGCGCCCACCTTGTGTGACGGCTGGACCAGCCGTGACCTGCTGGCCCATCTCCTGGTCCGAGAACGCAAGCCGTGGGCGGCGCCGGGGATCTTCATCCCCGCCCTGGCCTCCCTGGCGGAGAACGCCATGAGCAGCTACGACGACGTGGCCTGGCCCGACATGATCGAGCAGTTCCGGTCCGGGCCGCCGGTGTGGGCCTTCACCGCCATCCCGGCGGCGGACGGGTTCGTCAACGGGGCGGAGCACTATGTCCACCATGAGGACGTGCGCCGGGGTTCTGCGGGCTGGAAGCCCCGCCCACCCGACCCGTCCCGGGACGGCCAGCTGTGGGAGATCCTGCAGCGCATGTCGCGCATGCTGTTCCGCCGCAGCCCGGTGGGGATCGTGCTCCGCAGCGGGGACCGTGAACTGGTGGCCCGCCGGGCGGCGCCGTCGGTGACCCTGGTCGGCGAACCGGGGGAGCTGGTCCTGTTCGGCTACGGCCGATCGGCGGTGGAGGTGGAACGGGAGGGCGACCCGGCCGACGTGGCCGCCCTCGACGGCTCCAACCGGGGCGTCTGAGCGTCCGATGCGTCCCGGCCCCGGCGTCGCTCCCGATCTGCCCGACTACGACGATCTGCCGGAGATCCCCGGGTTGGGGGTCCGCCACGCCTGGGACGTGTTCGGCCGGGCCGACCGGTTGGGTTCGATCAACCTCGTCACCGACGAACGGGTTGCCGCGGCCGCCCGCCTCGTGACCACGGGCGAGCGGGTGTCGCTCGATCTGCCCCTCGACGTCCCCGACCCGCCCCTGTTCGGGCGGCGGGCCTACCGGCGGGTCGCCTTCCGGCTCAACCGCAACGAGATGGACGACCGGCTCGACGACTTCCACCTCCAGGGCTCGACCCAGTGGGATGCACTGTCGCACGTGCGTTGCCGGGAGCACGGCTTCTGGGGCGGCCGCCTCGACGACCCGGTCGACGGTCCGAACGGGCTGGGAATCGAACCCTGGGTGGAACACGGGATCGCCGGGCGGGGAATCCTGGTGGATGTGGCCGCCCATCTCTCGGCCACCGGTGACTACGACCCCCTCGACAACCGGCCCGTCACGGTGGAAGAGATCGACGCCACCCTCGACCGGCAGGGGGTCACTCCCCGGACCGGTGACATCTGGTGCATCCGGACCGGTTGGCCCGCCGCGTACCTCGGCCTCGACCCGGCGGCGCGCCGGGCCTACGCCGAGGCCCCGAGGTTCGCCGGGCTCCAGGCCGACGAGGCCATGGCCCGCCGCCTCTGGAACGCCCATCCGGCCGCCGTCGCCTGCGACAATCCGGCGGTGGAACGGATGCCGGGTGATCCCGCCGTCGGCTCGTTGCACCGGCGCCTGCTGCCCACCCTCGGCATGGCCCTGGGGGAGATGTTCAACCTCGAGACCCTGGCCGCCCGGTGCCGGGCCGAGGCCCGCTGGTCGTTCTTCTTCGTGGCCGTCCCCCTCCGCCTCCCCGACGCGATCGGCTCACCGGGAAACGCCATGGCGTTGCTCTGACGCCGCTGACCCTCCCGGCCCGGGCCCGACCCTCCATCGGCCCGCTCACCAGCCCGTCGTCCGGGCGCTCCCGCCGGGGTGCAGGGGGGTGACCGTCGCCGGGCCCCGTAGGCTGGCGATCGCCACCGGTCACCAGTGGTGGTTACCCCGTCGAGGAGGGTTCTGCCTGTCATGGCAACGTCGTCAACCACGTTGAAGCTCATCGTCGCCACCTTCGCCGAGGAGGGAGGAGCGGTACGGGCCCTGGCCACCCTGACGCCCGGCCTCGGCCCGGAGAACATCGGTCAGGCGGCCGTGGTCAGCAAGACCGACTCGGGCAAGATCCGATTCGTCGAGAGTGCCGACACGACCACCGGTGAGGGGGCGCTGGAAGGCGCCGGGATCGGGGCCTTCGCCGGCCTGCTCGGCATGATCGTCACCCCGGTGGCGTTGCTGAGCCTGCCGATCGGGGCCGCGGTCGGCGCCCTGGTGGGCCGGCTGCGCGACACCGGCTTCCCCGACCATGATCTGAAGGCGCTGGGCGCCGACCTGGACGCCGGCCATTCGGCGGTCCTGCTCACCGTCGAGCTCGACGATGTGGCCAAGGCCGAACGGCTGCTGGCCGAGGTCGACGCCGCCAATGTGGTGGTGAAGGAGATCGACACCGATCTGGCGTCCGCGCTCGACGCCGAGGCCGCGACGGCCGCCGGTGCGACACCGCCGGCGGATTCGTGACCCGGCATGACCTGAACGGACAACATACGTCTTGACCGCCCGATCGTCCGCCGCCGATCCGGCCCCCACCACGGCTCCTCCCATGCCGGGGCCAGGGGGTCTTCTTGCCGTGTACGGAACCCTGATGACCGGCCTCGCCCCCGCCCACCAGCCCCCGGTCGGGCAGTGGTTGGAGCCGGTCGGCGCCGTCCACATCCCCGGCCGGCTCTACGAGGTCCACGGGGGCAGCTTCCGCTACCCCGCCCTGTCGTTGGAACGCCTCGACCTGCCCACCGACGCCGATCCCGGGGCCCGGCCGCCGGTGGTCCACGGCGAGCTGTTCCGGGTCCTCGACCGCGCCCTGTTCGATGTGCTCGACCGGTGGGAGGGATACGACCCGACCGCCCCGGCCGCGTCCCCCTACTTCCGGCGGCTGGTCCGGATGCTGCGGCCCTCGGTCGACGCCTGGGTGTACGTCGGCAATCACGAGGACCGTTCCCACTGGATCGCCGGTGGGAGCTGGCGGGCCCACGTCGAGACCACCGCCTGACCACGGTCCCGGGGCCGGCCCCGGGACCCCGCCGTCAGGCCCGGTTCCAGGGCCGGCGCCGCCCTCCCCGCAGCAGGGCCGGGCCGGCCCACGCGTACCGGAGCGGGACCCCGCCTGTCGTGGCCAATGAGCCGGCCGCCGTCGGGGTGGTCGCGCCCTCCCCGCCGGGGGCGGCGACCATGACGGTGGCGGCCGCGGTCGCCGCGGTCTCGCTGGACGACTCGGTCGACCACACTCGGGCCAGGTTGGACAGTGATCCGGGGACGACCCCGGCCCCGACGAGGACGCCGATCTGCACGGTTGCCGTCTCGCCGGCGCCCATGGTGCCGAGGTGGCAGGTCACCGTGGTGCCCTCGACGCGGCAGCTCCCCCGGTCGGTCCGGACCTCCCGTCGATCACGGTCATCCCGGGCGGCAACGGCACCACCATGATCACGTCATGGGCGGTGGACGGGCCGTGGTTGGTCGCCACCAGGCTGAACAGGACCTCGTCGCCGGGCGCCACCGAGGACGGTGAGACCGTGCTGGTCCAGGGCCAGGCCGACGCTCGGTTCCAGGGGGGTTCGGACCGTGGGACTGTCCGTCGGGGCGGACGCGGCCGAGGTGACCGTGGCCCGGTTCACCAGTTCGCCGGTGGCCTCCGGATCGATGGAGGCCTGGATCGAGGCGGTGAGCACCTCGTCGACGGCCAGCTGCTCGGCCGTGCAGGTGACCCGCCCGCCGTCGATGGTGCACGACCCCGGGGTGGCGGTGGGATCGGTGGCGATCACGCTGGGGGGCAGATCGTCGATGAGCTCCACCTGCCGGGCCACCGACGGCCCCCGGTTGGTCACCGTGATGGTGTAGGTCACCTCACCGCCCGGGGCCGCCGGGTCGGGTGTGGGCCGTCTTGGTGATCTCGAGAGCGGCCACCGGTGTCCAGGCCACCGTGTCCGCGGCCGTGTTGTTGGTCAGATCCGGGTCTGCCCCCGCTCCGCCCGCCAACCCGGTGACGGAAGACGAACCGGCCAGGGCCGGGTCGGCGGTCAGGTGGAGGGTGAACGGGAGCCGCGCCCCCGAGGCCAGCGGGTCGGTCGTGCACCGGACCCCACCCGAGACCGGCACGCAGGTGGCCCCGGTGACCGAGTCGTACACGGCCCCGGCCGGCAACATGATCTCGACCCAGGGTTGGCTGATCCCGCTCGGGCCGGCATTGTCGAGGGTGACGCTGACGTCGAGGGTCGTGCCGGGGATGGCGTCGGTGGGGGCGTCGATCTCCAGGGCCAGATCGGCCGGTTCGTCGATGGCCGCACTCAGGGTGGCGTAGGGAGAGTTCTCGACGCCTTCCGGCGCGCCGAGATGATGCTCGGTGTTGTTCTGGGCGCCGCCCCACGCCCAGTTGGGAAGCTCCCCGGAGGCGTCGTCGTTGACGTCGATGGTGAACGTCATCGTCATGGTGTCCCCGACGGCCAGGGTGCCGTGGGTGCACAGGTAGTACTGATCGGTGATCACACTCGACGGGGCGTCGGAGGTGTCGTCGTAGACGGTGACGAATTCGCACGTCCCCACCGGCCCGTCGATGCTCGACGACACATAGGTGGCCAGCGGAGCGTTGCCACTGTCCACCGGGATCCGGTCCAGGATCCAGGCGTCGGCCGCGTCCGACGGACCGTGGTCGGTGGCGGTGATCGTGTAGGTGACCTGGCTCCCCGCCTCGACGTGGCCGTCGACCAGGCCCGAGGTGGCCGTCTTGGTCATCGCGAACCTGGAACGGGCCTTGCAGCTCCTGGGCCACGACCGGCTCGTTGTCCCCGCCGTCGGGGTCCGCGGTGGCCGAGGCGATCCGGGCGGTGTTGGTCAGCATGGTGCCCCCGCCATCCGCGCCGGTCAGGATGGTCAGGGAGATGGTGGCCACCTGGCCGTTCACCAGATCGCCGAGCTCGCAGCGGACCTCCGACCCCGTCGGGGTGCAGGTCCCCGACGGGGTCCGGGCGTCGATCAGGGTGGCCCCGTCGGGCAGCACGTCGGTGACCGCCGTCGCCGTCGCCGTGGACGGGCCGTTGTTGACCGCCGAGATGACGTACGACTGCTCCAGGCCGGCCACCGGGAGATCGGACACGGCGTGCTTGACCACGGCCAGATCGGCCGCCTCTTCGGTGGTGACGTCGACGCTGTCGCCGGCCGGGGTGTCGCCGCGCCCGTCGGTGACCCCGGCGGTGTTGGTGATGGTCGCCCCCGCCGACGTCGAGGTGGGCACCCGGGTCTGGATCGAGATGGTGGCCTGGGCCCCCGCCGGCAGGTCACCGAGGGAGCAGCTGACCGTCACGGCCCCGTCGGCGCCGGTGCAGGAGCCGACGTCGGTGGTGACCCCGGTGCCGAGCACGGTGAGACCGTCCGGCAGATTGTCGGTGAACAGCACCCCAGGCGCCGAGCTGGGCCCGTCGTTGGCCACGACGACGGAGTAGACGACGGTGCCGCCGGCCGCCACGGTGGCCCGATCGGCCGCCTTGGTCACGCTCAGGTGGGAGCTGGCCTGAACCGGGGTGTAGATGTCGCCCTGGCTGTGGTACGGGGTGCTCCCGAGGGGTGGCGGGGCGGGAAGCTGGATGGAGAACGACCCCTGTCGACATCGGGCCCAATCGGTCCGGACCAGGCCTTCTTGAGTGGGACGCCGGCCCGACCGTCGCCGCCGCCCTGGCCGCGGCCCGCTGTCGATCCAGCGCGGCCGTTGGTCAGGGCGGATGCTGCCGGTCGCATCACGGTCGAACCGCCCAGTGACCGTGCCGGTGGGCCCGTGGTATCCACTGTGACCCATGACCCGTTCCGAGGATGTCGTGGCCATGATCGACCGGGTGCGATCGAGCGTGATCGGTGCCGACACCCTGATCGCCACCCCGTACGGCCCCCGGGTGATCACCTACGCCGATTACACCGCCTCGGGCCGGGCCCTCGGCTTCGTCGAGGACACGATCCGCCGGCGGGTCCTGCCCGTCTACGCCAACACCCACACCGAGACGTCAGGAACCGGTCACCAGACCACCGTGTACCGGGAGGAGGCCCGGGCCGTCATCCGCCGTGGGGTGGGCGCGCTCGCCGACGAGCATGCGGTCATCTTCGCCGGATCGGGGGCCACCGGGGCCATCGACCGGCTGATCGGGCTGCTCGGGTTGCGGATCCCCGACGGGCTCGATCGGCGGTACCGGCTGAGCGATCACATCCCCGCCCGGTCCCGGCCGGTGGTGTTCGTCGGGCCCTACGAGCACCACTCGAACGAGTTGCCGTGGCGCGAGAGCATCGCCGAGGTGGTGGAGATCGCCGAGGACCTCGACGGTCGGATCGACCTGGCCGACCTGGAACGTCAGCTGATCGCCCACGCCGATCGACCCCTGCGGATCGGCAGCTTCTCCGCCGCTTCCAACGTGACCGGCATCCTGACCGACACCGTCGCCGTCGCTGCCCTGCTCCACCGGCACGACGCCCTGTCGTTCTGGGACTACGCCGCGGCCGCCCCCTACATCGAGATCGCCATGGGCACCACGGCCGACCCCGGGCTGGGCTACGCCGACGCCGTGGTGCTGTCGCCCCACAAGTTCATCGGCGGACCGGGGAGTCCCGGGGTGTTGGTGGTGCGCCGGGACCTGGTCGACAACCGGGTTCCCGCCGTGCCCGGTGGGGGGACGGTGGCCTACGTCAGCGCCGATACCCACCGGTACCTGACCGAGGTGGAGCACCGGGAGGAGGGCGGCACACCGGCCATCGTCGAGTCGATCCGGGCCGGCCTGGCCTTCCTGGTCAAGGAACGGGTCGGGGTGGAGGCCATCCGGCGCCGGGAGGAATCCCTGGTGGCCCGGGCTCTGGCGTCGTGGTCGGCCAACCCGGCCCTCGGGATCCTCGGCGACCTCCACGCCCCCCGCCTGTCGATCGTCTCGTTCGTGGTGCGGGCCCCCGACCAGCTCGGTCCCGGTCGGATTCTCCACCACAATTTCGTCGTCGCCCTGCTCAACGACCTGTTCGGCATCCAGGCCCGGGGCGGCTGCTCCTGCGCGGGGCCCTACGGGCACCGGCTGCTGGGGATCGACCGGGAGCACAGCAACCGGTTCGAGATGGCGATCGCCGAGGGGCACGAAGTTGTCAAACCCGGCTGGGTTCGAGTGAACTTCAATTACTTCGTCGACGACGAGGAGGTCGATTTCGTGCTCGACGCGGTCAACATGGTTGCTCGGAGCGGATGGCGCCTCCTGCCGGCCTACCGGTTCGACGTCGAGACGGGGGTGTGGCGGCACCGGGACTGGGTCGGACCCCCGACCGAGCGGCTGGCCGACCTCGATCTGCTGGCCACGCCGGAGTTCCGTCCCGTCGGCTCCCCGGACGAGCGGCGGGGGTACCTCGAACAGGCCCGCCGAGTGCTGGCCGAGCCGATCGACGAGACCGGGTGGACGGCCCCGCTGCCCCGATCCGCCGAGGATCTGCGCTGGTTCCCGGTGCCGGCCGAGGTCAGTGACACCGGGGAAGATTCGCGCCGGGAGGGCGCTGGGGCGGGCCGGTCGTAGCCGGCCGGCCCGTCCCGCATCGATCGAAAGAGGGACAGGGCATGGAGCTCGGAGTGTGCGTGGCGTCGAAGATCGACGACATCGACTATGTGGTGGAGGCCGAACGTCTGGGTTTCACCCACGCCTGGTTCGCCGACAGCCAGATGATCTGGAGCGATCCCTACACCTGCCTGGCCCTGGCCGCCGAGCGGACATCCACCATCCGGTTGGGGACCGGGGTGGCGGTGGCGGCGACACGGCCGGCCCCGGTCACGGCCTCGTCGATCGCCACGATCAACATGCTCGCCCCCGACCGGACCTTCCTCGGTATCGGGACCGGCAACACGGCGATGCGGATCATGGGCCACAAGCCGATGCCCATGGCCGAGTTCGATCGCTACCTCGCCACCCTGGCCCCGCTGCTGCGGGGGGAGCGAGCCGAGCTGACCTGGCGGAGCCGGACGTCGCCGGTCGAGCATCTCATGCCCGACCTGGGCTTCGTGGACCTCGCCCATCCGATCCCCCTCTACGTGTCCGGATTCGGGCCCCGGTCGATGGCGCTCGCCGGCCGGTACGGCGACGGTGTGGTGCTGTCCATTCCCCCCGATCCGGCCTTCATGGAGCGGGTCTGGTCGGCGGTGGAGGCGGGGGCCGCGGCGGCGGGTCGGACGATCGCCCGGGACCGCTTCCTGACCTGCACGTTGACCACGATGGTGATCACCGAACCGGGGGAGCCCACGGACTCCGACCGGGTGAAGGGGCTGTGCGGGGCGTTCGCCATCGCCTCGTTGCACTACGCCTACGACCAGTGGCGGAACTTCGGGCGGCGGCCGTCGGCCCCGGCGGTGGCCGCGGTGTGGGACGACTACACCGCCCTGCTCGACAAGGTGCCCGAGGGGGAGCGCCATCTGCGGGTCCATCAGGGACACAATTGTTGGGTGGTGCCCGAGGAGGAGCAGTTCCTGACCAGGGAGCTGCTGGAGGCCACCTGCCTGATCGGCACGGCCGAGTCCCTCGTCGACCGGCTCCACGCCCTCGACGGGGCCGGGTTGGACCAGGTCATGATCCTGCCGCCGCTGGAACCGCGCTACCAGGTCATCCGCGAGGTGGGGACCCAGATCATCCCGGCGTTGTAGGGGCTCGCGACGATCGGCAGGTACGGGGGCCCGGCCCCGAAGGACCGGACCCCCGACCCGGGTCACCGGGGCCCCGGCGGCGTCGAAGCCCGCGGTGCCGCCGTAGCACCCTGTCCGGTTGGCTCAGGGTGCCGGATCGGTAGTGAGGCCAGGACGGGCCGTCATCGTTGACGTCCTGGGCGGATTGGGCGGCGGAACCACAGCCGGGCCAGACTCGTTTCGATCGGTTCGGCGGCCCGGGCCGCATCTGGATGCGGGGGTCCTGAACCACCGATAAATCGCTGACTAGCGTGACTATGGTCAATTAGACGGGTAAACCCCGAGTCGCCCGGATTATCCGTCATCGAGGACCGTAGCATTCTTGATAAATGAAGAAGGCCGATGTAGCTATTTGCCCACTCGGGGGTCGGGGTCCGATGGCACCAGCGGGTCGCCGGGGTCCACCTACACTGGGATCATGCAGCCCGGTTCCCCGGCGGACGGATCCTCGCCGCCGCCACCCGGTGTCGAGGTGGCCAGGTTCGTCTCGGCCCGAGCATCGATCCTGGAGCACGCGCCGAGTGCGCTGACCAGGGCCACCCTGGTCGACATCGAACGGTCGCTCCGCGAAGCGTTGTCACAGCGCGACCGGGTGGCCCTCGCGGTCCGGCAACTCGACCCGGCCGGCGTGGCCGACGAGCTGAAGGCGGCCCTCCGGGCCCGGAGCGACCAGACGGCCCCGGACACCCCCAGGATCGAGGCCCTTCGCCGCCGCTACGAGGCGGTGGCCGGGCTGCAGAACCAGTTGGACGAGATCGACGACCGGATCGAGGTGCTACTGGCCGACGTCGAAACCGCGGCGGTGGCCGCGGTCACCGCCGGCCTCGGTGGCGAGGTCGCCCCGGGGGTGGCGTCATCGCTCGCCACCCTGCGTGATGATGTCGCCGCGGTCGATGCCGCCCGCCGGGGGCTGCGGGACGCCTGACACCGACCCGCTAGATCTCTCGTCCGGGGATCCCTTGCTCGAGGGCGAGGAGGGCCCGTTTGCGGCCGAGCCCGCCGGCGTAGCCGGTCAGGCGACCGTCGGCGCCGACCACCCGGTGACAGGGGACGACGATGGCGATCGGGTTGGCCCCGTTGGCCGTGCCGACGGCGCGGGCCGATGTGCCGCGGGGACCGATGCGGGCGGCGAGCTCCCCGTAGGTGGCCGTTGTCCCGAACGGCACGGTCTGCAGTGCCGCCCACACCTGCTGCTGGAACCCGGTGCCGGCCGGATCGAGGGGGAGGTCGAACCGGGTTCGTTGCCCGACGAAGTACTCCTCGAGCTGGGTCCGGGCCCGGGTCAGCAGGGGGCTGTCGTCGACCCGTTCACCGATCAGGCGCCGGGCCCGCCGGCGGCCGGCCCGCTCGGCCGAGGCCGGCAGTTCGCCGACCAGGTCGTTGTCGACGTCGGGGTCGTCGTCGAACTCGATGGCGGTCACCGCGGTCTCGGTGGCGGTGATCCGCAACGGTCCGAGTGGGGTGTCGATCCGGGTCCACATGGGTTGCTCCTTCGGGCGTGGGCGTGGGCGGGGTCAGGTCAGGGACCGCCACAGGTGCATGGCGGCGTAGGACCGCCACGGCCGCCAGTGCTCGGCCCGTTCGGTGGCCTGGCGGGGGGTGGGGGTCCGGTCGTTGTCGGGGGAGAGTCGGGCCAGGGCCCGGCGAATGACGAGGTCTCCGGGGAGGAACACGTCGGGATCGCCCAGGGCCCGCATGGCGATGTAGCCGGCCGTCCACGGTCCGATGCCGGGCAGGGCCAGCAGGCGATCGACGGTGGCGGGCCGGTCCTCACCCCGGTCGAGCCGGATCTCGCCCGCGGCCAGGGCGGCGGCCAGGCTGTGAAGGGCCCGGCCGCGGGCCCGGGGCATGGGCAGGGTGTCGGGCGGGATCCCGGTCACCGCCGCCGGGGTGGGGAACAGGTGGCTGATCGCCGGGTGGACCCGGAGCGGGGCCGGCAGGATCTCGCCGTGCTCCGCGGCGAGGCGGGCGAGGACGCCCCGGGCCGCGGCCACCGACACCTGCTGACCGACCACGGCCCGCACCGCGAGCTCGGCCCCGTCCGGATGGCCGGGGACCCGCAGCCCGGGCGTGGCCGCGACCAGCGGGGCCAGGGCCGGGTCGGCGCCGAGCTCGGCGTCGACGGCCACCGGGTCGGCGTCGCCGTCGAGCAGGCGACGGCAGCGCTCCACCGCCGCAACCAGGTCGCGGGGGTCGGTGAGGTGCAGCCGGCAAGCGATCATCGACCGGCCGGCGGGCGGACCGCCGGCCGACTCGGGGGTGAGGGCGACCACGGCGGGGCCGCCCGGGAGGCGCAGGGAGCGGAGGTAGCTGGTGCCGTCGACGGTCTCGACGCCCGGCACGGCCCGGGCGGCGAGGAAGGCCAGCAGCGGGGCGGCCGCAAACGGATCCCGGACCGGCAGGCGGATCTCGATGACGGTCGGCCCGCCGGCGGACGGATCGGGACCCCGCCCGTCCGGATGGCGCTGGGCCGGACCGGCCGCCGGATCCGCCGGTCCCGAGCGGCCGGCGGCGGCCGCCCGGAGCTGGCCGGGGGTGGCGGCGTACACCTCGCGGACGGTCGCGTTGAACTGCCGGACGCTGGAGAACCCGGCGGCGAAGGCCACGTCGGCGAAGGGCATCCCGGTGGTCTCGATCAGGGTCCGGGCGCTCACGGCCCGGCGGGCCCGGGCCAGGGCGAGGGGACCGGCGCCGACCCGGTCACCGAGGAGACGACCGAGATGGCGGCTGGTGTAGCCGAGCCGGTCGGCCAGGCCGGCGACGCCGTCGCGCTCCACGACACCGTCGGCGATCAGGCGCATGGCCCGCCCGGTGACATCGCCCACCGTGTCCCACGCCGGTGACCCCGGGGTGGCGTCCGGGCGGCACCGTTTGCAGGCCCGGAAACCGGCCGTCTGGGCTGCGGCCGCGGAGGGGAAGAACCGGACATGGTCGCGCCGGGGGGTGACGGCCGGGCACGACGGACGGCAGTAGATCCCCGTCGAGGTCACCCCGGTATAGAAGACACCGTCCCACCGGGGGTCCCGACTCTTCACCGCCCGGTAGCAGGCGTCGCCGTCGCTCGGATCCATACTGGTGATCCTGCCCCGAACCCGAGCCGATTGCTGGCGGAAATCGGACATTACCCTTGCCGCGCCATCGATCGGAGGAACGGGCCGAGCCGCCCGACTCCCTACGATGATGGGGTGAACTGCCCGCTGTGTCATGACCGGGCGCTGGTGCCCCACCATCGGTCCGGAATCGAGATCGACGTGTGTCCTCATTGCGGCGGCGTCTGGCTCGACCGCAACGAGCTCGATCGGCTGCTGTCCGTCGCCCCGGGCCCGGCGTCGGCCGGCCCGGCTCCGTCGGCCCGACCGGTTGAGCGGCAGCCCGTTCGATCCGACGCCGGCGCGGATCGGGACCGCCGGCCGGAACGGCCATCGAAGGGCGCCAAGAAGCGCAAGAAGAAGGGCTGGGCCGACCGGCTGGGCGACGCCCTCGAGGACGTGCTCGACCTGTAGCGGCCCGACCGCTGGCCCATCGGCGCCCGATGCTCCCGGGTTCAGGCGTCGGGGGTGTCGTCCCCGACCGGGCCCCGGTTCTGGGCGTGCTGGAAGCCGAACCGGCCTTTGATGCACAGATTGCCGTGGGTGATGGGGGAGTCCGGGGGCGACGACACGGTGACGATCGTGCCGTCCTGGACGTGCAGGGCCAGATTGCAGCCCACCCCGCAGAAGGCGCACACCGTCTCGGTGGTGGTCTGGCGCTCGGGCGCCCAGGTGCCGTCGGCCCGCATGTCGTGCTCGGTTCGGGCCATCAACGCCCCGGTGGGGCACACCTGGATGCAGTTACCGCAGTAGACGCAGGCCGAGTCGGGCAGGTCGGCGTCGAACTCGGCCGCCACCCGGCTGGCGAAGCCCCGCCCGGCGATGTCGATCACGAAGCTGTTCTGCCACTGCTCACCGCAGGCATCCACGCACTGGTAGCAGAGGATGCACTTGGCGTAGTCGCGGATGTACAGGTCGTTGTCGACCCTGACCGGCTGGTCGGCCACCGTGGCCGCCTCCGCCCCGAAACGGGTCGGGTCGGCCCCGTAGGTCTCGTTCCACCCGTCGACCCCGTCGGTCAACGACAGGTCGACCGACGACCCGAGCAGTTCCAGCACGAGGCGGCGGGAATGGTCGACTCGTTCGTTGCGGGTGTGGACCACCATGTCGGCCTCCACGGCCCGGGAACAGGCGGGCACCAGGACGCGTGACCCCTCCACCTCCACCATGCACAACCGGCAGGCGTTCTTCGGGGTGATGGTGTCGCCGTAACACAGGGTGGGGATGTCGCCGCCCCGGCCTCCGCAGGCGTCCAGAATGGTGGTGCCGGCCGGGACGGTCACCGTCCGACCGTCGATGGTCAGGGTCACAGCCGGCTCGGTTCGTGCGGTCATGACCAGACCCCCAGGCGGTCGATGGCGGAGGCGATGGCGCTGTGGGCGGTCTGGCCGAGCCCGCAGATGCTGGCGTCGGTCATGGCTCGTCCCATGTCACGCATCAGTTCCAGCTCGACGGCGCGGCCGGGTGCGGTCCCGTTGCCGGCCAGCCGGTCCACCGCTTCGCGTTGGCGGACCGTGCCGATTCGGCAGGGCACGCACTGGCCGCACGATTCGTCGGCGAAGAACGCAGCGATACGGCTGAGCTGGTCGACCAGGTCGACGTGCTGGTCGAGCACCAGTACCACCCCCGAACCCAGGGTGAGGCCGGCGGCCCGGAGGGTGTCGGGGTCGAGGACGAGGTCGAGCTCGCCCGGTCCAGCGAAACCGCCGGCCGCGCCGCCCAAGAGGACGGCCTGCAGCTCCGATCCCGACCGGAGCCCGCCGGCCCGGTCGATCAGCTCGCCGAGGGTGCCGCCCAGTTCGGTCTCGTACACCCCGGGCCGGGCGACCGCCCCGGACAGGCAGAACAGTCTCCGGTCGGCCACCGGGAGGCGGCCCAGCAAGATGGGGGGCACATTGAGCAGGGTCTCCACATTGTTGACCGCGGTCGGCCGGCCGAACAGGCCCCGCTCGAAGGGGAACGGTGGCTTGTTGCGGGGTTCGCCCCGGTAACCCTCGATGGAGTTGAACACCGCCGTCTCCTCACCGCAGATGTAGGCCCCCGCCCCCCGCACCACGGTGATGTCGAACCCGGTGCCCGGGCCGATGTGGCCGGCGGACCGGGCTTCGGTGATGGCGTGGCGCAGGGTGGCCTCGGCCCGGGGGTACTCGCCCCGGAGGTACACATGGCCGTCGTCGGCGCCCACCGCCAGACCGGCGACCGCCATCGCCTCGATCAGGGCGTACGGGTCGTTCTCGATCAGGGTGCGGTCCTTGAACGTGCCCGGTTCGGACTCGTCCGCGTTGGCCACCAGGTGGTGGACCGGTCCCGGCTGGTTCCGGACCGCCTCCCATTTCGTGGCGGTGGGGAACGCGGCCCCGCCCCGGCCGGTGAGCCCGGCCGCCCCCACCCGGGCGATCACGGCCTCCGGGCCGATCCGCCGGGCCAGGGCGAGGGCCTGGAACCCGTCGTCGGCCACATAATCGGCCAGGGAGGTGGGCGTGGTGCGGCCCACGCGGCCCAGCAGGACGAGGGACGGGTCGCCGGCCTCGGGTACCGCGGCCGACGGCGGCGGCTCGGGGGTCACGGCCCGGCGGACCGGGTCGCCGGCGTCGATGGTGAGCACCGCCTCACCGCGTTCGCACACCCCCAGGCAGGGGGACGGATGCTCCTCGTCGGCCAGGTCGGCCTCGGTCCGACCCCAGGCCCGGCAGGCGATGTCGACGCACACGTGGACCTGGTGAACCGGTCGTTCCGTGGTCGAGAACAGGGCGTAGAAGCTCGCTACCCCGTACACCTCAGCCGGACCGAGATCGAGGCGTTCGGCGATGTGGTCGACCGCCGTCGGGCTGATCCACCCCAACCGGTCGTTCACCGCGTGCAGGGTGGGCAGGAGCAGGTGGCGGCGGGCCCGGTTGGCGTGCCCCCCGATCCGGTCGTGAAGACCGGAGGCCGGTTCGGGCCCGAGGACGGTCGCCACCGCGGCCCGCTCGTCCGGGCTGGGGGGCAGGCCCCGGGTCTTGACGTCCACGGCTACGCCCCCGCCGCCGGGTCGGGCCCGAGCCGGTCGATCCGCACCGCGGCGGCCTTGAACTCGGCCGTGCCCGCCTTGGGGTCGGTGGCGTCGATGGTCAGCAGGTTCACGTCGACCTCGTCGGGGAAGTGGGGGGTCATGAACACCAGCCCGGGTCGCAGGCCGGGGTCGATCCGGACCGGGGCCTCCACCGAACCACGGGCGGAGCTGATCCGCACCCGTTCGCCGTCGGCGACACCGAGCCGGACGGCGTCGGCGCTGGACACGTCGACCGTCTCACCGAGCCGGTTGGGGCTGCGGTAGCCGCCGGACTGGACGCCGGTGTTGTAGGAGTCGAGGCGCCGGCCCGTGGTGAGCCGAAGAGGGAACCGGTCGGAGAGGGCCTCCACCGGTGGTTCGTCGGCGACGATGCTGAACGGGGCCGGACGACCCCGTTCAGCTGGGTCGTCGGCCCACAGGCGGCCGTGGAGGTAGGGGGGCTCCAGGGTGTCCTCGGTGAAGCACGGCCAGTGGATGCCGCCCAGGGCCTCCAGGCGGGGCCACGACATCCCGGCGTGCATGGGGGACAGGCGGCGCAACTCGTCCCACACCTCCTCCGGGCGGTCGTACGACCAGGGGTGGCCGAGCCGGTCGGCCAGGGCGACCAGGACCTCGACATCGTCGCGGGCCTCGCCCGGCGGTTCGATCGCCTTGCGGACCCGCTGGACCCGGCGCTCGGAGTTGGTGACGGTGCCCTCCGCCTCGCACCAGGACGCACTGCCGGGCAGGACCACGTCGGCCAGGTCCGCGGTGGCGGTGCGGTAGATGTCGACCACGACGAGATGATCGAGCCCCTTCAGCAGCTCGACAGCGTGCCCGGCGTCGGCCTCGGACTGGGCCGGGTTCTCCCCGATGACGAGCACCGAGCGGAGATCCCCCTGCTCCATGGCGTGGAACATCTCGGTCAGGTGCCAGCCGTTCTCGGGGGGCACGGTCACCCCCCAGGCGGTGTCGAACCGGGCCCGGGCCACCGGGTCGGTGACGTCCTGGAACCCGGGGAGCTTGTTGGGCAGGGCGCCCATGTCGCCCCCGCCCTGCACATTGTTCTGGCCCCGCAGGGGGGTCAGGCCCGCCCCGTACCGGCCCACCTGGCCGGTGAGCAGGGCCAGGTTGCACAGGGCCAGGACGTTGTCGACCCCGTTGTGGTGCTCGGTGATGCCGAGCGTCCAGCAGAGCTGGGCCGCCCGGGCGCCCGCGTAGGCGTGGGCCAGGTCGGCGATGGCATTGGCGGGAACCCCGGTCACCGCCTCGCCCCGGTCCAGGGTCCACGGATCGACCGCGGCGGCGAACGCGTCGAACCCGCTGGTGGCCCGGGCCACGAATCCGGTGTCGGTGGCCCCGGAGTGGATGATCTCCCGGGCGACGGTGTGGGCGAGGGCGATGTCGGTCCCCACGTGCAGGCCCAGCCAGCGGTCGGCGAATCGGGCCGTCTCGCTCCGGCGCGGGTCGACCACATAGAGCCGGGCCCCACCGTTGAGGGCCTTGAGGACGTGATGGAAGAAGATGGGGTGGGCGTTCCGGGCGTTCGACCCCCACATCACGATGACGTCGGCGGCCTCGGCCTCGTCGTAGGACGACGTGCCGCCGCCCGCTCCGAACACGGTGGCCAGACCGACCACGGAGGGAGCGTGTCAGGTTCGGTTGCAGGAGTCGATGTTGTTGGTGCCCAGGGCGGCCCGGGCCAGCTTCTGGGCCACGAAGTTCATCTCGTTGGTCGACTTGGAGCACGAGAACACCCCGATGGACCGGCCACCGGTGGTGTCGCGGGCGTGGCGCAGCCCCGCCGCGGCCCGATCGAGGGCCTCGTCCCATGACGCAGGACGCAGGGTGCCACCCTCCCGGACCAGGGGCCGGGTCAGCCGTTCCATGGGCCGGAACTGGTGTCGGTTCTTGTTGGCCATGGAGGCGAGCATACGACACCGGCCCCGGTCGGTCGGCCGAAACGGTGGGGGCTCCCGCCTCCACCTGGCACCATGGGGGCGTGCACCACATCGGTGTGGTCCGAATCTCCAGCAGGTGGGTATCGAAATGCTACGTGTGGCGTTGCCGAACAAGGGTTCGTTGTCGGATCCCGCGGCACGGATGATGAGCGAGGCCGGCTACCGGGCCGAACGGTCGGCCAAGGAGCTGAGGAAGCTCGATCCGGTCAACGACACCGAGTTCTTCTTCCTGCGTCCCCACGACATCGCCATCCATGTGGCCGGCGGGCGGCTCGACGCCGGGATCACCGGCCGTGACCTGCTGATCGACTCGGCTGCGGCCGCCACCGAGGTGGTCTCGCTGGGTTTTGCCGCCGCGGTGTTCCGCCTGGCCGGCCCGGCCGGCCGGTATCGCTCGGCGGCGGATCTGGCCGGGCGGCGGATCGCCACCACCTATCCGACCCTGGTGGAGAAGTACCTGGCCGAGCGGGGGGTGTCGGCCGAGATCGTCCGCCTGGACGGGGCGGTCGAGATCGCGGTCGAACTCGGGGTGGCCGACGCCATCGCGGACGTGGTGGAGACCGGGGCCACCCTGCGGGCCACTGGCATGGAACCGATCGGCGAGCCGATCCTGCGGTCCGAGGCCGTCCTGATCCGGCCGTCGGCCAGCGACGTCCCCGCCGGTCTCGACCGTCTGATCCGCCGGTTGGAGAGTGTCATCGTGGCCCGGACCTACCAGATGATCGACTACAACATCCCGGCTTCCCTGCTCGACGACGCGGTACAGCGGACCCCGGGTATGGAATCGCCCACGGTGTCCACCCTGGCCGACCCGGCCTGGGTGGCGGTGCGGGCCATGGTGCCGGCCCGGGAAACCCATCAGGTGATGGACGACCTGGCAGCCATCGGAGCCAAGGCCATCCTCGTCACCGACATCCACGCCTGCCGGATCTGACGGGCCGGTCCCCTCAGCCCGGCCCGGATGGCCCGTCGGGTCGGAACTCGAGTGCGGACGGACGGCCGGCCCGAAGGGCGGCGAGGTGTTCGCTCAGATTGGTCAGCTCGGCCAGGGGGACCCCGGAGGCCATCCGGTCGAGCAAACGGCGTTCGACCTGTTCGATGTGCTCGGCGGTGTCGAGGGCGGCCGCGATCCGGTCCGGCGCCGCGATGGCCATCCCGTCGCTGTCGGCCACCACCAGCCAGCCCGACTCCACTGTCACCCCGCCCACGGTGATCGGCTCGCCGATGGTGCCGGGGTCCATGGTCGTGCCCGACATGGGTGTGGTGCCCCGGGCGTACACGGGGATGCCCAGGCCGATCAGGCTGTGGAGGTCCCGGCAGTAGCCGTCGATGACGATCCCGGCCAGGCCCCGGCGCCGGGCCTCGGTGGCGAACAGCTCCCCGGACACCGCCCTGGTCCCACCACCGGTGGCGACCACGATCACCGAACCGGCCGGTGCCGTCGACACCGCCACCAGTACGGGCAGGTGATCGTCGTGGGCGACCACGGTGACGGCGGGGCCGGTCATCCCCAGCAGACCCTTCGAGGGGACGAGCTCGGTGATGCCTGGGTCGACCACCGGCAGGGTCTTGTCGGCGTCGCACAGCGACGACACCGGCAGTCGGGCGATCCGGGTGAGGCTGGTCCGGTCGAGGCCGGGGTCCGGCGCCGGGGAACGGGAATCCGATGGAGCCATCCGGTCAGTCTGGCCGACCGGGCCGGGTCTCACCCGGAGGCCCGACCGGGGTGTGTCGTCTGCCACTTCCGGTCTGGCCCCGGAGCGGACGCGACCCGTAGGCTCCGGCCATGAGCCAACCACTGGCCGGGGTCCGGGTGATTGAGCTGGCCACCGAGGTGGCCGGTCCGTACGCGGGGAAGCTGCTGGCCGACTACGGCGCGGACGTGATCAAGGTGGAGCCGCCCGGGGGCGACCCCGCCCGCCGCCACGGGCCGTTCCCGGCCGGGCCCGGGGGTGACCCGGAGCCCGACCCCGAGCAGAGCGCCCTGTTCCTCCACCTCAACGCCAACAAGCGGAGTGTGGTGGCCGACCTCGGCCGGAACGCCGACCGGGACCTGGTGGCCGACCTGATCGCCGGGGCCGACGTGGTCATCGAGTCCTTCGCCCCGGGATGCCTGGCCGAGATCGGTCTCGATCCCGGTGAGCTCCGGGCGCGGCACCGGCGCCTGGTCGTCACCAGCCTCACCCCGTTCGGCCAGACCGGACCGTACGCCCGGCGGATCGGGGCCGACATCGTCACCTACGCCATGGGCGGGCCGATGAACGCCACGGGGATCCAGGGCCGTCCACCCCTCAAGCTCGGCGGCAACGTCACCTCCTACCAGTGCGGCAACCTGGCCGCCACCGCCACCCTGGCCGGCCTGATGGTGGCCGAACAGACCGGGGACGGGGTGCATGTCGACCTGTCCCACTTCGAGGCCCAGGCCGCCTCGATCGACCGGCGGACCACGTACTACCTGTCGTACCTGTGGGACCAGCGGGTGCCGGAACGGGAGGCACCGGCCACGGTGCGCACCCTGCCGGCCGGGTTCTTCCCCACGATGGACGGGCACGTGCTCGTGTACACCATCCAGCCCTGGATCGAACGGATGCTGACCGTGCTCGGCGACGACGACGGTGAACTGCGCCGCCGTTTCGATCAGCCCGGCTGGCCCAACGACGACGAGCTCACCGACCTCGTCCAAGCCACCCTCTACCAGTGGCTGTTCGAGGGCGACGCGGTGGACCGCACGACCCGCGCCCAGTCGGTCAAGTGGCCGGTGACCCCCCTGCTGGCCCCGGTGGACGTGCTCGACGACGTCCACCTGGCGGAACGGAAATGGCTGGTGACCGTGGAGCATCCGGCCGCCGGTCCGGTGGTCCAGCCCGGTCCGCCGTTCCGGATCGACGACGGGTGGGACCTCCGCCGCCCCGCCCCCATGCTCGACGAGCACGGCCCCGAGATCCGGGCCGCGTTCGCCGGGGCCGGGCCCGCCGGGGCGCCGGCCGACCCGGCCCGGGCGGCCACCGCACCCACCGCCGAGACCCCGTCGTCAACCGTGGTGGTGGGCGGGGATCGGCTCCCCCTCGAGGGCGTCCGGGTGCTCGACCTCACCGTCGTGTGGGCCGGTCCGGCGTGCACCATGCATCTGGGTGACCTGGGGGCCGAGGTGATCCGGGTCGACAACCCGTGGGTGTTCCCCACCGCGACCCGGGGGGCGACCCCCCGACCGGAACCACACCAGTCGGTCACCGCCGGTCCGCTGGCCACCTATGCGCCCGCCGACGTGGCCGGTCCGGAACCGTACCGGCCCTGGAACGCCCAGGGCATGTACTCGGCCCACGCCCGCAACAAGCTGAGCTGCACCCTCGACCTGAGCCGCCCCGACGGCCGGGACATGTTCCTCCGGCTCGCCGCCCACGCGGATGTCGTGGTCGAGAACAACTCGGTGCCCACCCTCGACAAGCTCGGCATCGGGTGGGACGCCCTCCATGCCGCCAACCCCCGGCTCATCCTGGTCCGCCTGCCACCGGTCGGTCTCAGCGGACCCCACGCCGACTATCTGGGTTTCGGCGCCAGCTTCGAGGCGATGTCCGGTCTGACCGCCATCCGGGGCTACCGCGACGATGATCCCTCCAGCCTGACCGCGGCCTTCCACATGGACCCCACCAGCGGGGCCACCGGCGCGTTCGCCACCATGCTCGCCCTCCGGCGCCGTGGCCGCACCGGTGAGGGCGAGCTCGTCGAGGTGGCCCAGAACGAGAACATGATGCAGCACATCGGCGAGTACTTCGTCGACGCCGCCCGGACGGGGTGCCGTCACGAGGCGGCCGGGAACCGTCATGTCAGCTACGCCCCACAGGGGGCCTACCCGTGTGCCGACGACGGGGGAGCGGGGGGTGACGACCGCTGGATGGTGCTGTCGGTGGCCGACGACGACCAGTGGCTCGGCCTGTGCCGGGCGATCGGCCGGGCCGACCTGGCCGACGACCCCCGCCTGGCCACCGCGGCCGGTCGCCGGGCCAACCACGACGAGCTCGACGCGGCCATCACCGCCTGGACGGCGGGTCGCGACCGGTTCGCCGCCGTCGACGCCTGTCAGGCCGAGGGGGTCCCGTCCGGTCCGGTGCTCGACGAGGCCGACCTCGTCGACGATCCCCACCTGGCCGACCGGGGGTTCTACCGCCCCCAGGGTTCCTACGACATCGGGACCTGGGACTTTCCCGGGCATCAATGGCGGTGGACCGGCCCGCCCATGCGCTGGGGACCGGTGTGCCGGATGGGGGCCGACAACGACTACGTCTATCGGCAGGTACTCGGCCTCGACGACGCCGAGTACGCCGCCCTGGACGCCGCCGGCCACCTCTCGATGGACTACCTCCGCCCCGACGGCACCCCGTTCTGAGCGCGGTTCAACCGTCGGCGCCTCGGTCGGTGTCGTCGGGGACCGGGGTGAACCGCGCCACGGGGCGATCGGGGCCGGTGGCCGGTATGGCGCCGGGCGTGTGGTGGGAGCGGGGCGAGGAGGGGTCGAGCCGGCGGAGGCGACCGGCGGTGGGGGTCGGGAAATGGGTGCCGAACACGATGGTGTCGGTGTCGGCCAGTTCCGCGACCAGCCGCTCACGGGTGCGGGTGGCCATCGCACTGTCGGCGTCGACGGATTCGGCCGAGACATCGGGGTAGGCGAACTGGAGCGGTGAGTGGGCGGCATCACCGGTGATGATCGCCCGGTGGTCGCCCTCACCGACCTGGACACAGACGTGACCGGGGGTGTGGCCGGGGGTGGGGATCAGCGAGAGCCACGGGCTGATGCGGTGGTCGGGGGCGACGGGGTCGAGCCGGCCTGCGTCCATGAGCGGCCGGATGCCGGTGTCGACCACACGCATGGTGTCGTCCGCCAGGGTGGCGTCGAGCTCGGCTCGACTGCACAGGTAGCGGGCGTTGGGGAAACTCGGCACCAGCCGGTCACCGTCGACCCGGGTGTTCCAACCCACATGGTCGAAGTGGAGGTGGGTGCAGATGACGGTGCCGACCGCGTCGAAACCACCGGGAATGGCGGCGTCCAGACGGTCACCGAACCCGGGATCGTGACCCATGGGCCGGTCGCCGTGGAGGCCGACACAGGTGTCGACCACGGCGACCCCACCCGGGGTGTCGATCACGAAGGCGTGCACCGAGAGGGGAAAGGTCTCCCGGTCGGCAGCCGTGTAGGGCTCCGACCAGGGCCCGCAGGCGTCGATGCGGGCCCTGGTGAGTCTGGGCAGGAAGCGCCGCGGGAACTCGCTGATGCCCTCCACGACCCGGGTGATGGTGACCGCACCGAGGCGCCATCGTCGTACCGGTTCGTTGTCGGGCCGGAACGGCAGACGTCGTGACGATGACACCGATGAACCCCCCTGGCCGTCGAGGCGGCGGAGGGCGGCATCGTCCCGGCCGGGTGCGCCCCCACCGCCGTGGTGGCGTCAGCCAGCGTAGACGCGTTCGACCGGTGGGGTCGTGGCCGAGGTGGCGGGGTGGACGGGCAGGGCGGCCCGCAGCCGGTCGGGGGTGCCGGCGTCGAGGCCGTGGTCGAGCAGGTACTGCTCCACCGATCCGTACCGGCGCCGGACATCGTTGAGGGTGTCGCGGATCAGTTCCGGAGGCGACGACAGCATGTCGGCCATGGTCGCCTCGTCGTTGCCCCCGTCGGCGCCGGCCGGACGGTCGAGGCCGACATGGGCCACGAAGGCCGGGCCGAGGAAACCGGCGCTGACGGCGTAGTCGCCGATGATCAGCTCGTCGGCGACACCCAGCAGGTCGAGGGTGAGGGCCACGACGACCCCGGTGCGGTCCTTGCCGGCGGTGCAGTGCACCAGGGCGGGCAGTGCCCCCGGGCGGGCCAGGGTCTCGACCGCCTCCACCAGCGGGGCGGCGCAGGCCTCGATCATGGTGGCGTAGGCGTTGCGCAGGGTGCGGGTCTCGCCGGGCTTGGGTTCCATACGCCCGGCGAACACCGGGAGGGAGACGAGTTCGGCATCGAGACCGGCCAGGGCGCTGGGCCGCTCGGCCTGCTCCTCGGCGGAGCGGAGATCGACGACGGTCCGCAGCCCGAGGTCGGCCAGCAGGGATCGGTCGGCGTCGCTGAGGCCGTGGAGGCCGTCGGAGCGCAGCACGCGCCCCCGGCCCAGGGTCCCCCCGGCGAGGGGGATGCCGCCGAGGTCACGGGTGTTGAAGGTGCCGTCGAGGCGGAGGAGTCGGCTGGGATCGAAGGGAAGAGTCATGGGCGCGGGCCTTTCGGGAGGGTGCCGTCGGGGGTCGGTCGGCTGGGGGCGGGCCGGAGTCGGGCCGCTTCGTCCCTATCCAAGCCCCCGAAGGTGACGCCGCCGTGAACAAACTTTGACATCCTAACTAATGACCGGTGCGCCGACGGTGCCCGTCGATGTGACCCCTGACGGGGGGAGTGCTAGACCGCTTGGCATGGTCGCTTCCCCGTCCCGCCCTACCGCCGGGCCGGTGCCGGTGCCGGTGCCGGTGGTGCCGTCGCCGGAAGCGTTCGTCGCCCGCTGCCGGGCTGATCCGGAGCTGGGTCTGGCCGTCCGGCACTGGACCGGAGGTCTCCGGCTCGGCATCGGTGACACTTGGCTCGGGTTCACGGTCACCGACGGGGTCGTGTCGGCCGGCCTGCCGGAACCGGGTCCCGGGGTCATCCAGGTGACCGGCCCGGCGGAGCGGTGGGCGCCGCTGCTGGCGTCACCACCACCCCCGTTCGCCCAGCTCGCCGTGCTCGTCGGCTTCGGTGGGGAGGCCGGTCTCGACCGCTCACCGACCGACCCGATGCTGTACTGGCAGTATTCTCCCGCCGCGGAGCGGGCGGTGGAACTCCTCGCCGATCCATCCCGACCGGCGCCCCGGCCCGCGCCCGCGATGGGCGGGCCGACCCCCCGTCACGATCACCCCGTCGGCGGCTACGTCCACATCGATCTCGGTGGCACCGACTACCGGATCTACTACGAGGAGGCGGGTTCGGGCATCCCGTTGCTGTTGCAGCACACCGCCGGAGCCCATGGGGTGCAGTACCGGCACCTGTTCGAGGAACCGGCCATCACCGACCGGTTCCGTCTCATCGCCTACGACCTGCCCTACCACGGCAAGTCGATCCCTCCGGTGGGGCCACGGTGGTGGGAGCAGGAGTACCGGCTGGAGGGGGCGTTCCTCCGCTCGGTACCCGTCGGGCTGGCCGCGGCGCTCCACTTGGAGGACCCGGTGTTCATGGGCTGCTCGGTGGGCGGCCTGCTGGCGCTCGACCTGGCCCTGCACCACCCCGACGTCTTCCGGGCCGTCATCTCCCTCGAGGGCGCCCTCCATATCGGTGGGGCGTGGGAGGAGCTGTTCGGGATGTGGAGCCCGCAGGTCAGCAACCACAGCAAGGCCCGGATGATGGAGGCCCTGTGTTCGCCGACCGCCCCCGAGGCCTACGTCAAGGAGGTGGCCCAGGTCTACTCGTCCGGGTGGCCTCCGGCGTTTCTTGGGGACCTCTTCTACTATGTGGTCGAGTTCGACCTGCGGGACCGGGCCGAGGAGATCGACACCGACCGGGTCGGGGTGCACATCCTCAACGGGGAGTACGACTGGTCGGGTACCGACGCCCTGGGCCGGGCCGCCCACGAGGCCATCGCCGGGTCCACCCACACCACCATGACCGGGGTCGGCCACTTCCCGATGCAGGAGAACCCGGCTGAGTTCCTGACCTATCTGCTCCCGGTGCTCGACACGGTGGCCGGCGCCTGACCATCGCGCCGGCCGGGTCAGCCGGCTCGGGAATCGATGGTGACGGTCCCGGCCGCGCCGTCGACGGTGACGATGTCGCCGTCGTGGATGATCTCCGTGGCCCGTTTGCACATGACGACAGCGGGGATGGCGAACTCCCGGGCCACCGTGGCCGCATGGGAGATGACGCCACCGGTCTCCACCACCACCGCCCCGGCGGGGATGAACAGGGGGGTCCACGGGGCGTCGGTGAACGGGGCGACGAGGATCTCGCCCACCTCGATGTCCTGGGCCAATCCGGCTTGGGCCGACGGGATGATCCGGGCCTTCCCGGTGACAGGTCCGGCCCCGGCGCTGACCCCGATGCCGGTCAACGAGTCGACCTGTTCCACCGCCTCGCGGCGGGTGAGCTCCGGTGCGCCCACCCAGTTGTCGGGTAGCTCCCACTGCTCCGCCTCGGCGGCCTGGGCTCGGCGCCGGGCGACGGTTTCGGCCACCTGGTCGGCGCTGAGCGCGCCCGGGGCGTCGGGGCCCGCGGCCAGGGCCTCGATCTCGGCCAGGGTGAGGAAGCGGGCGTCGTCGGCCTCGGCGATCGTCCCGGCCTCGGCCAGCCGGCCGCTGATGGCCAGGAACGGGGACCGGGCTCGACGGGCGCCGATCACCCACATGGCCTTGGAGCGTTCCCGGGTGCGGGTGAAGTGCTGGGCCTGGGCCAGGGTGGCGTCGAACGCGTCCTGCAGCTCGGCCGGGATCTGATCACGGGTCGACGACTCCAGCTCCCGGCGGGCGGCGACTGCGCTGGTGATGGTGGCCCGGGGCGAGTCGGCCGGGTCGACGTCGAGCATCGAGCGGATGGACGAGAGGGCGAAGGTGGGCTGTTCGGCCCAGTCGGGATTGGTGGGGTCGGCCTCCCCCTGGCCCCGATAGCCGAAGTCGCGCAGGAACCGCCGGAAGGCGTCGGCCACCTCGGCCCAGCCCTGCTCCGCGTCCGGTGACGGCGCGGCCAGGCGGGCCACGGTGGCGTCGAGGTCGGAACGCAGGGCGGCTTCTACGGTCGGGTGGGTGCGGACCAGTTGGGCCAGTTCGTAGAGTTCGATGGCGGGAAGTGAGCTCTCCACCTCGCCGAGGCCGGAGCACAGCCCGACCACCAGGGCCGGGTCGAGGCCGGCCATGGCCAGGACCCCGGCCAGGCGGACCTGCCATTCCCCGGCACCGACCGAGATCACGTAGTGGGTGTTGAGCAGCTCGCAGGCGTTGTCCTCGGCGAGTTCCAGGTAGCGGGCGACGGCCGCGGCCAGGGGCAGGTCGCGATCCTGCTTGCTGCGGTCGCTGTCGCGCTCGGCGTACAACCGTTCGCGGTAGCCGTCGAGTACGGCCGGGGCCTCCTCCCGCTGGCGGGTGGCCTCGGCGTAGGCGGCCGCCCGTTGGTCATCGGTGGCGTCGACGATGAACCGCTCGCCGCCGGTGGCCCCGGTGAAGAACTGCTGGAGGATGGCCTGGGCGATCTCGGCGTCGAGCATGGAGGTGGCCGCCACCGAGAACCCGTTGTTGAGGCAGAGACGGCCGGCCACCACGCCGAAGAAGTTGCCGACCGGCGGGTCGAACAGGCTGACCTCGTCACCCCCCGGATACCGGCTCATCAGCTCCCGGAGACCGAGACTGTCGTACCGGTTGAACGACGTGGCCGAGAACGGGCTCAGGACGCCGGGCACGATCTCGGACCCGTTGACGGAGGTCCAGATGTCGTAGGTGGGGTTCGGTTCGGTATCCCAGTCGGTGCGTGGTCCCATCCAGCGAGCCTAGGCGGCGGTCCGGATCACCGTGTCATCGGTCACTGATCATGGTGGCCCGTCGCCTCAAAAGCCGCAGTCCCCATCCGAACAGGGTGGCGTGACCCGTGACACTGACCCCGCTGTCCTGTTCGCCACGGCCGAGTTCGGCCCCTGGATCAAGGTCGGGGGGTTGGGTGAGGCGTCGAGCGGTCTGGTCAAGTCGCTCGAGGCCATGGGCGCCGAGATGTCGGTCGTCATGCCCGACTTCGGGCTGATCGAACTCGACGAGACGAGCCGGTTCCGGCTCGACGGTCTGCCTGCCTGGTGCCCGGAGGTGACCATCCGGCGGGGCTGGCTCCCGGACCCGGCCGAGCCGCACCATCAGAACCGCACCGCCGTCACCCTCGTCGATTTCCTCGGCGGCCACCGCGCCCACCCCTACACCGATCCGGCCACCGGCACCGGCTGGCCCGACTCGACCTGGTTCTTCCTTACCTTCAGCACCGCGGTCGGTGTCCTCGCCGCCCGGGAATGCCCCGACGTGCTGCACCTCAACGACTGGCACACCGCCTCCGCCCTCCTGCAGGCGCCGGCCGCGGTCCCCACCGCCTTCACGGTCCACAACCTGGCCTATCAGGGGGCCGACAACCTGGACTGGCTCCAGCAGGCGGCCCTTGGGGGCGACCTCACCGTCGAACGCCGCGATGTCGCCGAGGCATTCCGTCATCACGACCACTTCAATCCCCTGGCCGGCGCGGTCTCCGTGGCCGACCGGGTGATCATGGTCAGCGAGTCGTACTGTGACGAGGCCCGCCGGGAGGACGGCGGCTTCGGTCTGCACCAGCGGCTCGTGGCCCGGGGCGACGAGCTGGCCGGCATCCGCAACGGGATCGATCTCGGCCTGTGGAGTCCGGCCGATGACGTCTACCTGCCTGCCAACTTCACCAGCGGCGACCTCACCGGCAAGGCCGTGTGCCGGTCCAGCCTGCTCCGCACCGTCGGCCTGGCCGACGATCGGGGACCGGTGATCGGCATGGTGGCCCGCCTCGCCCACCAGAAGGGCATCGACCTGGCGCTCGAGATGGTGCCGTACCTCGAGTCACTGCCGGCCCGGATGGTCCTGATCGGGTCGGGGTCGCCGAGCCTGGCCGACCGGGCCCGGGACGTCGCCGAGCGCCACCCCGGCCGTTTCGTGTTCTGCGACTACAACGACGCTCTGGCCCACCTGGTTGTGGCCGGGAGTGATCTGCTGCTCATGCCCAGCCGGTTCGAGCCGTGCGGGTTGACCCAGCTCCAGGCCATGACCTGCGGTTCGATCCCGGTGGTGACCGCGGTGGGGGGTCTGCGCGACACGGTGGTCGACACCGACGATCTCCCCCGACGGGGAACCGGTTTCGTGGCCGATGATCCGACCGTGCCGAGCGTCCTCGATGCCCTGCACCGGGCGTGCCGGGGTTGGGGCAACCCGCGGCGGCGTTTCGCCGTCCAGCGTCGGGGCATGACCGCCGACTGGTCGTGGACCAAGCCGGCCCGCGGCTACCTGGACATCTACCGCGGCCTGGCCCGACGGCCACTGCCGGACCGGACGCCGGTTGCGCCCGGTCAGGATGCCGCCTGGATCCTGGCCCCCGGCAGCGGCCCCGACGTCGACCTGGTGTCCTCCCGCCCGGGATTGGTCGGCTCCCACTGAGCCTCCCGACCCCGTTCCGGCCGTACCTCCTCCGAAAACCCGAAGCGCTCACGGTCAGCGTCTGCAATCCAGCAGATCCTGCGAAACGATGCCGTCGGGCGAGACCGGGATAGGGTGGGCGTCTCCGGCCTGGTCGGCCGGTCTCGGGGCTTTCGCCTCCTCCTGTTGGCACCGGTCCCGCTCGGGGTCGGTACCGGGCCTGTTTCTCGGGTCTGGAACACCCTGGA
>JBKDZN010000228.1:0-2101 GCA_047971245.1 Acidimicrobiales bacterium | reverse complement strand
CGATCGGGGTCAGGGACGGGAGGAGAACGAGTCGACGGCCTGGTGGCGGATCCGCGCCGGGGTCATGTCGCCGAACCGCCGAAAGGCGCGGGTCAGGTGGGCCTGGTCGCTGTAGCCGGCGGCGACGGCGGCGACGGCGACGGTCGTCCCGTCGAGCCGAAGACGGTGGGCGCGCCGGGCGCGGCGGAGCTGATCCACCTGCTTGGGGGCCAGGCCCACCGCCGCGCCGGTACGGCGGCGGAGGTGCCGGGCCGAGTAGCCCGGGTCGTCGCCGCTGAGGGCGGCGTCGACGGCAGCGTCGGCGGACAGGACGCCGGCCCGGTGCATCGAGTCGACCATGGTCTCGATGTCATCGACGGCGGGAACGGGGAACGTGGTGCCGCCGAGTTCGAAGACGTCGCCGTCGGTTCGCAGCGAGACCATCTCCTGACCCAGCGACCGCTTCGGCAGGTGGCGGAGGAACACGTGTGGACGGAACTCCACGCCCCACGCCCGTCCGCCCGGCTCGGCGTCGAATGAGCGGGGGCGGACCGACGGCCCGATCAGGTCGGCCGACGGCCGACCCTGGCCGTCCCGCGCGAAACCGAGGCCCCAGAACTCGTTGGCCGCGTCGGTGACCGACCCGGCCATCTCCATCTCGGCGTGCCACACGATCCCGACCAGTGCGTCATCGGATCGCCGATACTGGTAGCCCATCGCAGCAGGTAGCCGCCGGGGCATCGGTCGATCCGGACGCCGGACGGGTTCCGGCGCGGCGCTCAGCGCAGCGAGATGACGGCCAGATCGGTGGTCGGGAGGCGCTCGGGCCGGGGCACCGGCGTCACCTGCCGGCGCCGACCGACGACCTGGATCAGCATCGGGCCGGCGTCGATGGTGTCGACCATGCCCTTGATCCGGACCACGGTGCCGTGACCGGTCCGGCACACAGCGTCGATCCATCGGTCGATTTCGGCCAGGCGCAGATCGTCGGGCGCCGCCACCGTGGAAACGGCATGGCTGTCGAACAGGGTGGGGTCGGGAACGGCGGCCGGCCCCCCGGGCCGTCGCCCGCCCAGCGACAGGAACCGGGCGGCGGTGTCGGGGCCGATCGTGTCCGCGCCGGTGTCGAGCACCGGGGTCGCCGGGGCCAGATCGGCCAGCCGGGCCCGGGCCATATCGGCGGTGGTGGCGTCGACCGTGTCGGTCTTGGTCAGGATGAGCAGGTCGGCCTCGGCGATCTGCTGCTCGATCCGGCTGGTCACCCAGGCCGGCAGCTCGGCCGTCCCGGTCAGCTGGTCGGCGGCGGCGGTCACAATCACACCGTCGAGGCGGAATCCGGCCGACCGTCCCCAGTGCACGAGCTGGGCCGGTTCGGCGACACCGCTCAGCTCGACGATCACCTGGTCCGGGGCTTCGGGCCGGGCCCGGATCTGGTCGAACGCGGCGCCCAGGTCATCGATCGACGAGCAGCAGACACAGCCGTCGGTCAACTCTATGGTGTCACCGTGGCGGCGCCGGATGAGGGCCGCGTCGATATTGATGGCACCGACGTCATTGACGATGACCGCGATCGGTCGATCGGTGAGCGCCAGGACCTCGTTGATCGCCGTGGTCTTGCCGGCGCCCAGGTAGCCCCCGACGAGGGTCAGCGGTACCCGGCGGCCGTCCCACGGCAGGAACTCCGGTTCTTGGTAGCGGGTCACCCCGCCAGTATGCCGTCGGCGAAACCGCCGCAACACGCCGGACCCCGCCACGATTGGAGGGTCACCGCAATTCGTAGCGGATCGGTAGGTGCTTGTAGCCGCTCACGAACGTCGAACGGCTGAGTTCGGCCTCACCCGCCGGTTCGACCGACCGCAGGCGGGGCACCAGGGTGGTGAACAGGTTCGTGAGCTCCATCTTGGCCAGGTTGGAACCGAGGCAGAAGTGGGTGCCGAACCCGAAGGCGACGTGACGGTTCGTCTTCCGGCCGACGTCGCAGGTGACCGGATCGTCGAAGCCCGCCTCGTCCCGGTTGGCCGACCAGTACGCCAGCCGGACGTCCTGGCCCTTCTTGATCGTCTTGCCGCCGAGCTCGGAATCGCAGGTGGCGGTGCGCATGAAGTGCTTGACCGGTGAGGTC
>JBKDZN010000227.1:0-6781 GCA_047971245.1 Acidimicrobiales bacterium | reverse complement strand
CCTGGTGCTGGTGGCCGCCGCCGATCTCGAACCGGGTGCGGTGGTCGGACCGTCCGATGTGCGGGCCGTGGAACTGGCCGACTCCGGTGGATTGCCGGTTGTGGCCGCCGATGAGCAGGCGGCCGTCGTCGGTCAGGTCAGCCGGGGACCCATACCGGCCGGGACGGTCCTGAACCCGGGTCTGGTCACCTCGCCCGGCGCCGCCGTTCCGGCCGGTCAGGCGATCGTGGGGGCCAGCCTGGAACCCGGTGCGGCCGGGGGCACCTCGATCGCGGCGGGTGACGTCGTGCGGGCGCTCGGGGCCGAACCCAACCCGGGTGGTCTCGCCACCGCTCGGGGCGCCACGGCGGCGACGGTGCTGGCCGAGGGCCGTGTCTGGAGTGTCGAGCCGCCCACCTCCGGTTCGGCCGGCCGGCTCGTCATCACCGTGTCGGTGCCGGAGGACGAGGCGGCCGCCGTCGCCCAGGCGGCCGCCGATGGGCGCCTCCGGCTCATCCGGGTGAACGGATGAACCGGCCCGTGAGGTCCGGGAACGGGACGGTCTCGTGCTGATCACCGTCTCCTCGATCAGAGGCGCCCCCGGGGCCACATCACTTGCCCTGCTGCTCACCTCGGCCTGGCCCGATCACGAGGTTGATCGGGTACTGGTGGAGGCCGACTGCGACGGTGGCGTCCTCGGCGCCCGGTACCAGCTGGGGGTCGAGCCCGGTGCCGTGTCCCTCATCTCGGCGTGCGGCCGCCGGTCCGCCGATCTCGATCCTGCCTCGGTGGGTCGCCCCGTCGCCGAGCGGGTGTGGATCGTCCCCGGTCCCGAGGTGGCCGGTCCGGCCTCGGCGGCCTGGGCCGCCGGCGCGGTCGACGTCGCCGCCCGCCTCGCCGCCGATCCCGGAGTGTGGGTGATCGACGCCGGCCGGCTCGGGGCGATGGCGCCCACCTGGCCGCTGGCCGCCGGGGCCGAGGCCCGCGTCCTGGTGACCGGATCCGCCCTGGAGGACCTGGTGCAGGTGCCTGACCGGGTCCGGGAGCTTCGCTCCCTCGCCCCGGACGGTGGTGTCACGGGTGTGGTGGTGATGGGCGCGACCGCGCACCCGCGCCCGGAACTGGCTCGCTTCTTCGCCACCGACCAGGTGTGGATCCTGCCCACGGTGACCGGCCTGGCCACGACGGCGTTCGCCGCGGCCACCGGCCGGGGACGAGCGAGGCGCCAGGCCCTGTGGCGCGCCGTGGTGGACCTCGCCGTCGAGTTGGCCGCGGAGCTGGCCGTGCCGCCTGGGGGTCGCCCGACGTTCGACGCCGCGCCCCCGGTGCCCTCGTCCGAGTCCGAGTCGGCGGAGGGGTTCCGGTGGTCGGCGACGGCGGAGCCGCCGGCCACCGGTTGGCCGGCGACGAGTCTGGCCACCGGACCGGCCGACGGATGGGGGCGGTCGGCGTGATCGAGACGGCCATGGTCGACGAACTGGTGGCGGAGGCCGCCGACGCCCTGGAGGCCGAGAGCGCGCGGCGTGGCGAACAAGGCCTCCGCCCACTCGACGCCACAGCCCAGGAGGCCCTGGCCGTGGCCCGGATCCGGCAACGGCTCGACGAGATCGACGGATCCCGGCTCCGTTCGGGCATCCAGCGCCTGTCGCCGGCGGTCGAGGAAGGGCTGATCGAGCGTGTCCTGGCCCACGTCATCGGGCTCGGACCGATCGAGATCCTGCTGGCCGATCCCACCGTCGAGGAGATAACCGCCTCCCGCTGGGATCTGGTGCACGTGTACCGATCCGACGGGACCGTCGAGCAGCTGACCGAGCCCTTGTGGGGGTCCGAGTCCGAACTAGCCATCTGGCTCGCCCACCTGGCCCGCACCAAGGGCCGGACGGAGCGCCAGTTCAATCCCCAGTCGCCCCTCCTGGTGATGCGACTGGGCAGTGGTCTCCGCCTGGCCGCCCACCGTGATGTCAGCCAGCACATCGGCTTCGCGCTCCGCCGGAACACCCTCGGCCGCATCACCCTCGGCCGTCTCGTCGAGCTGGGCATGATGCCGCCGGTCGTCGCCGATCTGCTGCGGGCCGCGGTTGCCTCGGGGCAGACCCGGATGGTGTTCGCCGGGGCGACCTCATCGGGCAAGTCCACCACCGCCCGGGCCTGCCTGGCCGAACTACCCCCGCTGTCGCACGTCATCGTCATCGAGGACACCGCAGAGCTCGACCTGTTCGATCCCGGGCGTCATCCCAACGTCGAGTCGTGGGAGCAACGAGAGCCCAACGCGGAAGGTGAAGGCGCGATCACCCAGGGAGCCCTCGTCACCCATGCCCTGCGGGCCCGTCCCGACTGGCTGGTCTGTGGCGAGGTCAGGGACTCCGACGCGGCGGTGCCGATGGTCAAGGCCATGACCCAGGGGCAGGCGTCGTTGACCACCGTGCACGCCCCCTCCGCGGTGGCCGCCATCGACAAACTCGCCCTCTATCTCGGCACCGGCGAAGATCGGCTCCCCATTGCCGTGGCCCACCACCAGCTGTCCCTGGCCATCGACTTCGTGGTGCACCTCAGCCAGATCGGCGACGGCCACCGGCAGGTCACCGAAGTGGTCGAGGTGGCCGGCTTCGACGGCGAACGGTGCACCGTCAACCGGGTGTACCGCCACGGCCCCGACGAAATCGCTCAGGGCTTCGCCCGTCTCTCCACGCCCCGGGCCCGGATGCTGGGTCGGGCCGGTTTCGACGCCCGGGCCCTGGCGTGGACGGGGTCACGGGCATGACCGCGGTGCTCGGCGCCGCGGTGGGGATGGCGGGTGCGCTCGGCGTGCTGCTCCTCCTGCTGGGCGCGGGATTGGTCCCCGGGGCGGAGCTGGTGTCGATACCGCGGTCCCCGGACCGGGGCCGGGGAATCGCCGCCGGTGTCGGCGCGGTCGCCGCGCTGGGCGGTTGGGCGGTCACCGGGTGGCCGGCCGTGGCCGCCCTCATCGCCGGAACGGCCGTGGTCCTTCCCGAGCTGGTGGCGGCGGAACGGGCCCGGTCCCGGGCCCTGGCCCGCACCGAGGCCCTGGCCTCGTGGGCCGAGATGCTCCGCGACACCATCGCCAGTCACGCCGGCCTCAGAGAGGCCGTCGTGGTCACCGCCGCCGTGGCGCCCGATCCCATTGCCGGTCCGGTGCGACGCCTCGCCTCCGGAGCCGAGCGGACCTCGCTGTCGGTCGGCCTGGCCCGGTTCGGTGAGGAGGTCGCCGACCCGATCGCCGACCTGATCGTCGCCGCACTGGGGATGTCCGCCGACGGTCAGGCCCGGAACCTGCCGGCCCTCCTCACCGGGATCGCCGATGCCGCCCGGGCCGAAGCCACGATGCGTCAACGGGTGGAGACCGGCCGGGCCCGTACCTACTCCTCGAGCCGGGCCCTGGTGGCCATCACGATGGGGATGTCGCTGGCCCTGGCCGTGTTCGCCCCGACCTTCATGCGGCCCTACCGCGAGCCGTTGGGACAACTCGTCCTGGTGATCATCGCCGGCCTGTTCGTGGCCGCCCTCCACGGGCTGGTCCGACTCAGCCGGCCCGAGCCGTCGCCCCGCATGTTCGTGGGCCTGGCCCCGGGCCCGTCCCCGACGGAGGAGGCGCGATGACCGCGATACTGGCCGCGCTGGTGGCCGCAGCCACGGTCGCCGGGGTGATCGTGGCCATCGCCGGGTTGATCGGCCCGGTCCGCTCGCTCGATGCCGTCGTGGCCGACCTGCATCAGCCCCGGACGTCCACCGACCGGGCGCCGACCCGGGTTCCCTGGCCACCGTTGGTGCTGGGCCGCTGGACACCCCGGATCGAGGCTGATCTGGCCGTTTGCGACCGCTCGCCCGAGCGATGGGCGCTCGATCGGATGCGCTGGGCCGGCCTGGGGGCCGGGCTCGGGCTGTTCGGGATGGTGGTCGTCCCGGTGGCCTCCGGGGGCCGTCCCGGACCGGTCGGGGCGTTGATCGTCACCGGGCTCGGTGCCGCCGCCGGTTGGATGTGGGCCGTTCCCGATCTCCACCACGACGCCGAGTCGGCCCGCCGGGAGCTCCGCCACGCGGTGGCCGCCTACCTCGAACTGGTCACCATCCTGCTGGCCGGCGGGTCCGGGCCGGATTCCGCCATGTACGCCGCGGTGGAAGCAGGCCGCGGACCGGCGTTCCGCCACCTCCGCTCGGCTCTGGCCATCGCCCAGGTGCGCCAGGAACCACCCTGGGCCGCGCTCGGGCAGCTCGGCCGCCGTCTCGGCGTGCCCGAACTGGTCGACCTGGGCGCGTCCATGAGCCTGGCCGGCGGGGGTGCCCAGGTGCGATCGACGTTGGCCACCAAGGCGGTCTCGATCCGCCGGGCCGACCTGGCCGCGGTCGAGGCCCGGGCCCAGTCCCGGTCCGAGACCATGGCCCTGCCGGTGGTGCTCATGTTCACCGGTTTCCTCATCCTGCTCGGCTACCCGGCCCTTGCGGCCCTCTCCGGTCCGTGACCGCCCGCAGCACCGGTGCGGCCCCCTGGCCCGAGGCGTCGCCGGCCGGACACGGCCGTCCCCGCCCAACAGCGGGAACCCCCCTTGGCGGCGGCGACGTAGCCGCCGACCACGAGATCCCCCGGGTGTCCCACGGCATCCGAGGCAACGGCCCGTCGATCCTCGGCGAGCCTCCGACCGACGAAGGGAACGTTCGCGGTGTCGTCACCATCTCTCCCCCTGCCATCACCCGGCTCGTCCGCCGTGGCCCCGGTCCGGGCCGCCCCGCCCGGACCGTTGCTGCTCCGGACCCAGGTCCGCACCGCCACTGCCGCCCGGGCGTTGGCCCGGAGGATCCGGGTCGGCCTCAGCGACGACCGGGGCGAGATCACCTCCACGGTGGCCATCATCGGGGTTCTCGTCGTCGGGGCCCTCGCCGCCGGCGCGGTCGTGGTCGCCCGGATGGAGGCCCACGCCGGGGCCATCCCCAACCCCGGCAGCGACTGACCGGCGAAGCCGGTTCCGCGGTGGTCTCGGTCATGGCCGCCGGCCTGGTTCTCGTGGCGGCCATGTTGGCCGTCCAGATCGCCCTCGCCTACTACGCCCAGCAGGTCATGGCCGGGGCGGCCCAGGACGGGGCCGTGGCCGGAGCCCGCCGCGACGCATCGGTCGACGACGGGCGGGCGGTGGCCGCCGACCTCGTCGACGCGGCCGGCAGCTCCCTCCTGGTCAGCAGCTCGGTCGACGCCGCCGAGACCGACGGCCGGGTCACGGTCACCGTGTCCGGTCAGGTGGTGTCGCTGATCCCGTTCCGGTCCGGTTTCACCGTCTCGGCCACCAGCTCCGCCCCGGTCGAACAGTTTCGACCCCAGGCGGACCCGCCGTGAGCCCGGCCGCGGGGCCCGGGCCGGGTGGTCGGGGCGGGGACGACGGCTCGGCCGCCATCGAGATGACGATGGTGGTGTCCGGCCTGCTGCTGGTGTCGATGCTGGCCGCCGGCGGTCTCCGGCTCACCGGGACCGAGAGCGATGTGGCCGCCGCGGCCCGGATGGGGGCCCGGGCCGCCAGCGCCGAGTACACCCCGGCCGCGGCCGACCAGGTGGCCCGAACGGTGGTATCCGACGCGCTCGGCCGCCGCGAGGTGGCGTGCCGCTCGCTCACGGTGGAGGTGGCCGGGGATCAGCAACCGGGCTCCATGACCTGGGTGCAGGTCGGTTGCCGGGTCGATCTCGGCGATGTGGTGGTGGTCGGGTTCCCGGGTTCGGTCACCGTCGAGGGGGCAGCGGTGGAGATGGTCGACCGGTTCCGGGGTGGGGGAGCGGGGGCCGAACCATGAGGGTCGCCCGTCCCGCCGGGGCCCGCCGTTCGGTCGACGCCGAGCGTGGTGACACGACCCTGATGGGCCTGGTGTTGATCACCGCCGTCCTCCTCGGCACCCTCACCCTGGTGTCGGCCAGTGAGCAGTGGCAGGCGCGCCGGGTGGCGGCCGCGGCCGCGGCCACCCTGGCCCGGGCGGCGGCCCAGGGTCACGCCGGTTCCATCCGGGCGGACGGGAGCGTGGCGCTCGAACCGGCCCGGGCCCAGGAGCACGTCGATGCGGTGCTCGCCGCCCTGAACGACGCCGACCCCGGATCGACGGTGAGTGGCAGGATCACCCGGATCGAGGGGCCGGTGGTCGAGACCGAAGCCACGGTGGCTGTCCGCTACCGCCTCCCCCTCCCCGGATTTCCTGCCCGTGTCTCCGGCACCGCCCGAGCGGAGGCCGTGAGCGGAGCCGACCCCTGATCCCCCGAGAGGCCTCGTCATGTCACGGTTCGTGATGCTGCGTTCCATTGTCCGGTGGTCGATCCACCTCACCATCCTGGCTGCCGTCACCATCGGGGTGCCGTGGCTGCTCGTGTCCCAGATCGGATGGCCCCTGCCCACCGAGTGGGTCTCACCGGGAGCGGTCGCCACCGCGCTCCGTCAGGAGAACCTGGCCACGGCCACCGTGATCCGGGTCCTGGCGGTCGTGGTGTGGGTGTTGTGGGCCCAGGCCATGTGGGCCCTCGCCTGGGAGGCGGTGGTCAACAGCCGGCGGTTGGCCCGAGGCCGGCCGGCCCAGCCGGCGCCCGGGGTGTTGTCCCCGGTCAACATCCTGGCCGTTCGCCTCGTGTCCGGTCTCACCGCCCTGGGGCTGATCACCGCCGCCGCCACGGCCGTGGCCCCCCTGCCCGCGGCCGGGGTGCCGGCCGCCGCGGCCGAGCCCGGTCCCGCGTCGGGAGCCGCCCCGCTCGTCGACGTCGCCGGCGCGGCCACCCCCACCCGATCCGGCCCGGCCACCCCCGACCCGGCCGGCCCGGGGT
>JBKDZN010000226.1:0-13685 GCA_047971245.1 Acidimicrobiales bacterium | reverse complement strand
CATCGCCGGCCGGGCCGGATCACGCGGCTACCTGCAACGGCTCGCCGTCCACCCATCGGCCGAGGGGCAGGGTCTCGGCAGCTCTCTCGTCCACGACGCCCTCGGCTGGCTCCGCCACAAGGGGGTCAGCATGGCCCTGGTCAACACCCAGGAGCGGAACGCCAGGGCCCTCGCCCTCTACGAACACCTGGGTTTCCTGCGGCAACGTGAGGGGTTGGTGGTACTTCGCTGGGACGAGGGCCGTGCGTGACCGCACCCGGCGGCATGCGGCCACGCCTGGGCGCGGTATCGACCTGGCCGGCGGCCGTGCTGATCCGACCGGCGGCCGTGCTGACGGCCCTGGTCGTGATCACCGTCGCCACGGTGGGCGCCGGGGCCGGTGCCGTCCCGGCGGCCGCTGCCGGTTTCCAGGGCCCCGCCGCATCAGACGGATCCGCCGCCGGTTCCGGCAGTGACGAGCTCCCCGACGAGCAACCGGTCGACCTGACCCTGATCGAGCAGTCGGCCACCACGCCCGCGGACGGGGTGTTCACGGCCCGGTTCGCCCTCCCGGATGGTGTCGATCCCGACGACGCGGACCTCTCGGTGCACGTGGCCGTCCACCAGATCCTCGACGCCGAGGACGATCTGGACGGGGGTGCCGGACCGATCCTCAACCTTCGCTCCCCCAGGCCGCTGGTGGATCTGCTCGACCGGGACGCCACCTCGATCACGGTCGAGATCCCGCTCCGGCCCGGCTCGGGCTTCGACGAGATCGACCGCGTCCTCGTCCCCGATCGGGGGGTCTACCCGGTGTCGGTGTCGATCCGGGCCGACGCCACCGAGATCGCCCGGGGCACGACCACCCTGATCCGCCTGCCCACCGAGAGCGAGGCGGCCGCCAGCTCCAGGTTCGGCGTGATGGCCCCGGTGATCGTGGTCGGTCCCACCCGGGGCCTCGGTGTGGATCAGGCCACCGAGATCCTGACCACCCATCGCGACCAGCCACTGACCGTCGCCGTCGACGAGGGCACCCTGGCCCGGCTGGCCGACAACCCCGCGGCGGCCGGCGCCTTCCGGGCCGCGGTGGGCAACCGTCCGGTGGTTCCCGTCCCGGCCGCCACCCTCGACCCGTCCTCACTGTTCCCCATCGGCAAGCACTCCCTGTCCAACGACGTCCGTCAGCAGGCCGTCAACCGGAGCGTGGCCGTCGGCCTCGTCCCCCTGCCACGGGTGGCCGTCATCGGCGCCCGGCCCACGGCGGACGGGGTGACGGTGCTGGCCGATCAGGGCATCGTCACCATGCTGCAACTCGACGGCCGTGATCCCGATCTGGTCGGCACTATGGCCACCACCGATGACCGCACCCTGATCATGCTGTCGGCGGATCCGGCCGCCAGCGCCGATCTACGGGAGCGGGGCTCGCCGACGGAGCGGAGCCAACGGCTCCTGTCCCGTCTGGCCCTCCGGGGTCGGCGACCGATCGTGGTCGCCACCACCCGGGCGATGACCGAGCCGGCGGAGACCGTCGACGCCTTGTTGTCGTCCCTGGAGGAACTGAGCGACACCGGACTCGGCCCGGAGACGGTCTCGCTCAACCAGTTCGATCCCGCGACCGCGCCAAGCATGATCCCCCCGGCGGAGCATCCGAGCCAGGACCTCGGCCCGGCTCTGCCCCTCCTCAACGAGGTCCAGGCGGCCGTCACCACCTACCGCGGCTCCTACGTCGACGGGCCCACCCCACCGGACGTCCTCGACGGCCTGATGTTCGATGCCCTCGACGTGTCGGTGCCCGACGAACAGCGGATCCCTCGCCTCCAGGCCGTGCTCGACCGCACCAACGACGCCGTCAACGTCATCTCGTTGCCCGACAATCAGGCGGTCACCCTGGCGGCGCGGTCGGTCCGCATCCCCCTCACGATCCAGAACAGCTCGAACGGGTCCCGTCAGGTGCTGCTCCGGTTCCGGAGTGACAAGATCGACATCGCCGAGGACAACCAGGTCATCACCGTCGGCCCGGGCACCAGCTCGATCGACCTCCAGATCACCGCCCACTCGCTCGGGGTGACCCCACTCCAGGTGTCGGTGTTCACCCCGGACGGGCAGCGGCAGCTCGCCACGAGCCAGTTCGGGGTCCGATCGACTTCGGTGCCCGGGCTCGGGCTGGCTATCTCCGGGATCGGTCTGGCCCTGCTCGCCGTGTGGTGGTACCTGAGCATCCGCCGGGGGCGCCGGCGGGATGCCGACGACGACCCCGACGACGGCGGATCGGAAGGCGACGATCCGCCGGGTCCGGCGGATCAGACGGTTACCCCGCTCGACGCCGTGGCCACCGTCGGAGGGCCGGCCTTCGACCATCCGGCCACGACGGTCGGCGGCCCGGTCAGCGGCAACGGGACCGCGCCGGGGGAGGCCCCCGACCAGGTGATTGCGACATCGGACCGGACGACGGCGGGATCGCCTCACGGACGGGCGATAGCGTGATCGGGTGAGCTCGATCCCGGGCCCCGGCGACGACGCCCTCATCACCAGCCTGTCCCCTGGGTTGAGCCTGACCGGTGGCCGCTACACACTGGACGCCAAGATCGCTTCGGGCGGGATGGCCCAGGTGTGGCGCGGCTTCGACCATCAACTCGATCGACCGGTGGCGATCAAGGTATTGCATCCGCACCTGGCCGACGACGACGCCTTCGTGAAGCGGTTCCGCCGCGAGGCGGTGGCCTCGGCCAGCCTGTCCCACCGTGGGGTGGTGGCGGTGTACGACACCATCTCCGAACCGGCGACGGCCGGCGGTGCCGGTGTCGAAGCCATCGTCATGGAGCTCATCGAGGGCCAGACCCTACGCGACATCCTCGACCAGCGCGGGGTGCTGCCCCCGTCGGAGGTGATCGCCCTGGGTGTCCAGATCGCCGAGGGCCTAGAGGCGGCCCACATGGCCGGCATCGTCCATCGCGACATCAAGCCGGCCAACATCATGGTCACTCCCACCGGTGAGGTGAAGGTCACCGACTTCGGGATCGCCAAGGCCGCCACCGACCCCGACCTGACCACGACCGGCATGCTGCTCGGCACCGCCAAGTACCTCGCCCCCGAACAGGTGTCGGGTGAGCGGACCGACCCCCGGAGCGACCTGTACTCCCTCGGGGTGGTGCTCTTCGAGGCCCTGACCTCCTCGGCCCCGTTCCGGGCCAACACCGACGCGGCCACCGCCCTGGCCCGCCTCCACCACGACGCCCCGCCGGTGCGGATGCTGGCACCGACCGTGTCCCCCGCCCTGGAGGACGTGATCGGGCGCACCCTGGCGCGGGATCCGCGGGAACGGTTGCCCACCGCCGCCGCCCTGGCCGCGGCCTTGCGCCGCATCGGCCCCGCCGGGGCGGCGACCGACCCGGGTGACCCCGGCGACACCGGTGTCATGCCCCTGCCCGGAGCCTCCGAGCGGGGGATCACCGACACCGCCCCCCATCCGACCACAGCGACCATCTCGCTCGACACCGTGCCCGGACCGGCTGGAGCGCCGGGATCACCGGGCGGCCGGATGCCGCCGGCGTACCCGAACGACCCGATCTACCCGAACGACCCGGATGACCGCGGGCCGGCCGGGGCCGCGGCGGCGTCAGGACCCGCCGGTCTACGGCGACCGGCGGTCGCCGGCGCCGTGGAGATCGCCCTGATCGCCGACCAGCTGAACGGACGGTCGTTCCTCCGCGACGGCGACCACGACGCAGCCGCCGACCCGACCACGGCCTCGAGCGTGGCCCCCGCCCCCGACACCACGCCCGTGATCGTGTCCGCCACCAGTTTCGACCCCGTATCCTCGGACCGCACCGAGCGGGAGGACCGGGTCGGCCTGGCCATCGACGGGGATCCCGGTACGAGCTGGCGGACCGAGACCTACCGCCAGGCCAACCTGGGGGGCCTCAAGAGCGGTGTCGGCCTCATCCTGACCCTCGAACAGCCGACCGTGGTCAACATGGTGACCATCGAGACACCGACCGTCGGGTGGTCGGCCGAGGTGTACGTCGGTGACGATCTGGCCAACCGCGACCGGACCGACCCGGCGGCGACCATCTCGAACGGCCAGCAGCAGAACACCGTGACCCTCGACCCGGCGGTGACCGGCTCCGAGGTGATGATCTGGGTCACCGAGACCGGCACGACCGGTGGCGAGCACCGGTTCGAACTGAGCGAAGTGTCCCTTGGCTAGCCCGGACCGCGGCACCATCGATCCGACGCTCATGGGCCGTGCCGAGACCGGGTCGGGCCCGCTGACCAGCGCACCCTGGTGGTTGTGGGCGGCCCGGATCGCCCTGATTGCGTCGGTGGCGTTCAGTGTCGTGTTCGACGACCTCCCCCAATTCGCCGGCAAGGGGATGGGGTTCCGGGCCCCGTTCTATCTCCTCCCGCTGCTGGTCGTGCCGGTGGTGTGGCAGCTCCGCGGGCGTCCGGCCCCCTACCCGGCGGCGGTTGATCTGCTGACGATCTCGCCCTTCCTGCTCGACACGCTCGGCAATGTGTTCAACTTCTACAACACCTACGAGAACACCGACGACGTCCTCCATTTCGTCAACTGGGTGCTCCTCGGCGCGGCAGTGGCGTTGGCGCTGTTGCGGACCCGGCTCAATCCGCTGAGCATCTGGACCCTGGCCTGGGGCATCGGCGGCCTGGCCATCATCTGGTGGGAGGCGGCCGAATGGCTGGTTCAGGAGCTGGGAACCTCCGGGCTCGAGCTCACCTACAGCGACACCGTGGGGGATCTCGTGCTCTCAAGCAGTGGCGGTGCCGCCGGTGCCGCCGTGGTCCTGCTCGCCGCTCGCCGGTAGCGACCCGGGGGCGATGGCCCGTGCCCGGGTGGCTCAGGCCGTATGCTTCTGGCCATCGAGCCCTCTGACGACATCCTGACCGATAGGGCCCGTAGGGGAGATCGGGCGGCCCTCGACCAGCTCCTTCGTCGCCACTACGACCGGATCCACGCCATCTGTTTCCGCATCGCGGGCAACCCGGCCGACGCTGCCGACGCCTGCCAGGAAGCGGTGTTGGCCGTCGTTCGGGGCCTGCCTCGATTCGATGGCCGATCGTCGTTCTCCACCTGGAGCTACCGGGTGGCCACCAATGCCTGTCTCGACGAGATGCGACGCAAGAACCGGCGGCCACGCCCGGTGGAGGATCTGGTCGAGGCGGCGCCGGCGGCCGGGGGCCGGTCGGTCGGCGACCAGGTGACCGAGCGCATCACCGTCGACGAGGCCTTGGCCGAGCTGCCGGAGATCTTCCGGTGGCCGGTGGTGCTCCGGGACATGGTCGGCATGGACTACGCCGAGATCGCCGCCGCCCTCGACCTGGCGCCGGGTACGGTCCGGTCGCGTATCGCCCGCGGTCGGCGCCACCTGGCCACCCGGTTGGCCGGTGAGCGGGAACCAGACGAGGTGTCGGGAACGTCGGAGACCACATCATGACCGACGACCCCCTCCATCTCGATGAGCTGGCCAGCTCATCTCTCGACGGTGAAGCCACCGAGGCCGAGCAGCTCCGGATCGAGAACGAACCGGAACTCCAGGAACGGATGGCGGCCCTCCGATCGGTCGCCGACGCGGTTGCCACGGCCCCCGTGCCACCTCCCGATCCGCAGCGGCGGGAACACGACCTTGCTGCCGCCCTGGACGCGTTCGATTCGCTCGGGACGGCCGAGCGGCCCTCGTCCACCTGGCTCGCCGCCGGCACCGGCCCGACCCCGTCGGGACCCACGGCCGAGCCGTCCACGATCTCCCCCGGACCATCGCCGCAGGCGTCGGCAACACCCCCGCAGGCACCAGGAGCCCCCCGGTCGGGCGGCGATGTGGCCGATCTGGCGGTTCGCCGCGACCGCTCGGCCGCCCGGGCCCGGTCGTCCCGCTGGCTGGGACTGGCCGCCGGTCTGGTGATCGTGGTCGGCGGTAGCTGGGCTGCGGTATCGGCCTTCGGCTCGTCCGACGAGACGTCCGCCGACCTCGCCGCGCCGCCACCGGCGGTGGCGCCGTCCGAGGAGGGCGCCAGCGCCGCGGCGGACGCGGCCCCCTCGTCGACGGCGGCCCTCGTCGAACGCGACGACGGCGCGGTCGCAGACTCGACCGAGAGTTCGGATGTGGCGGGGAACTGGGGCGACGGTGAACCGTTCGTCACCCCCTCCTGGCCCGCGGTCCGGGACCTCCAGACGGCGGCCCGGTACCGGCTCCCGCCCGAGGAATCGGCGTGCAGCACCGAGATCGTGAGCGAGCCGGGGGAGGTAGCCGTGGCCTTCATCCCACTGCTGGCCGGCGACCTACCCGGGGAAGCGGTGGTGTTGCGGACCGCCGGGGGTGTCGAACGGTTCGTCGTGGTCGACGAGAACTGTCAGGCGGTCTGACCGAGCCCCCGTACGGATCGATTCGTTCCACACCGGACGTTTCGCCCGAAGATCTGCAGGTCGGTCCTTGCTAGGCTGACCGCCAATGGTCAAAACGTGGCAGGATCGACAGGACGATCGACACGACGATCTCGCCCGTTCCGCAGGCGCTGCCGCACCGGACTGGCCGGCGCGTGCCACCGCCACGGTGGTCGGCTACGTCGACACCGTCCGCAGCCGGGCCACCGGTCCGGCGATCCGGGTCTCCCGGCGGGTGGTGTACTTCACCGCCATCGCCCTGATCGGCCTGGTCGCCCTTCCCCTGGTGTTGATCCTGCTGGTCCGCGTCGCGGTGGCGGCCACCGCCTATGGTCCGTCGGTGGAGGCCGGCGAGAGCTGGCTGGCCTACCTCATCCTGGGCGTCCTGTTCCTGATGGCCGGCCTGGTCCTGTGGCGGAAGAAGGAGCCCGCCTGAACGAGGCGGGAACGGGGGGTTGACGTCGCTGGTTGACCCTGTCGATCGTCCCCAGCAGGCGAGTTGACACCGGTCGACCGCCGTGAGCAAGGAGAGCGCTGTGTCCGAAGTTCGTGAGATCGTGATCGTGGGTAGCGGTCCAGCCGGCCTGACCGCGGCCATCTACGCGGCTCGCGCCTCGCTGGAGCCGCTCGTGCTGGAGGGTGAGCCGTCGTCCACCAGCGACCAGCCCGGTGGGCAGCTGATGCTGACTACCGAGGTGGAGAACTTCCCCGGCTTCCCCGAGGGTGTGATGGGTCCGTCCCTCATGGCGGACTTCCGCACCCAAGCCCTCCGCTTCGGGGCCGAGATCCTGACCGAGAAGGCGAGCCGGGTCGACTTCTCCGAGCGCCCGTTCAAGATCTGGGTCGGTGATCCCGATGCCGCCGAGCCGACCTACCGGGCGAAGGCCGTCATCATCGCCACCGGCGCCCAGGCGTTGATGCTGGATCTGCCGAACGAGCAGCGCCTGCTCGGTCACGGTGTGTCCACCTGCGCGACGTGCGACGGCTTCTTCTTCCGTGAGCAGGACATCGCCGTCGTGGGTGGCGGTGACTCCGCTCTCGAGGAGGCGATTTTCCTGACCAAGTTCGCCTCCTCGGTGACGGTCATCCACCGTCGGGACGAGCTCCGGGCATCGCAGATCATGCAGGATCGGGCCTTCGCCAACGAGAAGATCCGTTTCCTGTGGAACGCCGAGGTGGTCGACGTCATCGGGGAACACCAGGTCGAGCGGATCGACGTGCTCGACAAGGTGACCGGTGAGACGAACGCCCTGGCCGTCAGCGGCCTGTTCGTGGCCATCGGTCACCGACCCAACACCGACCTGTTCGACGGTCAGCTCCAGATGAAGGACAACGGCTACCTCATTACCGCGGCCCCCACCACCCGCACGTCAGTGCCGGGGGTGTTCGCCTGCGGGGACGTGCAGGACGACGTCTACCGTCAGGCCATCACCGCGGCCGGGTCCGGGTGTGCCGCCGCGATCGACGCCGAGCGGTGGCTGGAGGCGATGGCGGACGCCGCCCCAGCGGCCACCGTCTGACGCGCCGAGACGGTCCCGTCGGGCCACCGGGAATATACGATCGGCAGGGTCGGGTTTCGGACCCTGGCAGCACCCGGTCTCGGGCGCCGAGCGAGAGAAGGAAGACACGCCAATGAGCGACAACGTCAGCACCCTGACCGACGCCACGTTCGATGAGGTCATCAACTCATCCGCCGAACCGGTCATCGTCGACTTCTGGGCCGAGTGGTGCGGTCCGTGCCGGATGATCGCCCCGATCCTCGAGGAAATCGCCGACGAGCAGGTGGGCGCCGTGAAGGTGGCCAAACTGAACGTCGACGAGAACCAGGGCATCGCCCAGCGATTCAATGTGATGAGCATCCCGACGATGCTGGTGTTCCGCAACGGCGAGGTCGATCGTCGGGTCGTCGGCGCCAAGGGCAAGGCCCAGCTGATCGAGGAGTTCGGCATCTGATCCGCGGGTTCGCCCGGCCACGGTACCGAACACATCATGGTGGCCCCGCCGTCGGGTGGGGCCACCGCCGCGTTCGGGACCAGGTCAGCTGAACGGCAGATCCACCGCGCTGGGGATGAGCTCCATGGCCAGGATCACCGATACGGTCTCGGATCGGTTCCAGCCGCGGGAACGCCCGAGCCGGGTGATCTGATCGAAATCACTGTCGGAGATGGTCAGGCGGAGGCGGCGCCGACCTCGGGCCATCATCCGGCCTCCGGCGCCGGCGTAGATGGCGTCACCGTGGCGCCGGTATGCGGCCATCACCAGGTCGGCCGGGTTGATGCCGATCTTGTCGACCGCATCCGCGATCTCGTGGGGGACGGACAGCTCTCGCCGTGTTCGTGACAGGCCTGATCCGATGGCCCGGCCGGCGGGCGGGAGGCGGGAGGTGTGCCCCGGGCCGCCCCCGTCCGCCGGGTCACGAACGGCTTGATTCCGGGAGGGTAGGCGCATCTCGGACGGATCCGGGACGTCGTCAACCTCGGGCGGGGTGGCCGGGGCGTGCCGGGCCGACACCGGGTCGGCGTCACCATCATGATCGGTCCGGGCGGGTTCGGTCGGCCGGAGCCGGGTTCGGCCCGACGCCCCCTTGAACGACCGCGGGTCGGCGATCGAGTTCAGGCCGCGAGCGTTTCCGAGGTTCTTCTGATTGTCGCTCACTGGTCATGCCTGTTCAGGTCGTGCTCGTTCATGGTCGCCCTTCAATGGTGGTGTTCGGGTGCGACGGCGCCGGGGGCCCACTCACGCCGGCTCACCGGCCAACAGCCGTTCGGCCAACGCGATCCGATCGTCGACCTCGTCGGCCAGCTCGTAGAACTCCCGGGCGAGGTCGGCGAGGTTCGCCGGGATCTTGATCCGGCCCTGGATCTGGTTGGTGATCGACACCGTGGTCGCCCATTCGGCGTATTCGTGGAGGAACACGCCCGCCTTGCGACTGTCGTCGTAGGCGGCACCGGCCTCACGGATGATGGTCTGGAACGGGTCGGCCACGCCGGCCAGAACCTCGGCCACCTCGGCCCTCGTCTCGGCCCGCTTGCGCGACGCGTTGACCGCGATCTTCATCATCACCACGCCGAGCAGGACGATCCGGGAGTCGAGCGTCTCGAGCTCCTCGGCCAGAACCCGGAGGCCGTCGATATTGTCGACCCCGGAACTCGTGGGGACGAGCAGATACTTGCCCGTCTGCATGGCCAGTTCGGCCAACCGGGATGAGCCCGACGGCGGCAGATCCAACACGATCCGGTCGTACCGGCCCGTGGCCATCAGCTTCTCGAACGGCAGGGCGAACGCCTCGGCACCGTTCTCGGCGGCCACCAGATGGTGAGCCAGTGCCTTGGTGGCCCGGCCGGCCACGACCACGTCGAGATGATCCCGAGCGGCCGTCGGCCGCAGCTCATCGCCGTAGACCACAGCGTCGAGCAGGTGCTGTCCTTCACCATGATCGGCGGGATCGAGGCCAACCACCTTGGTGGCCGAGGCCTGGACGTCGAGATCGGCGAGAAGGATCCGCTTGCCTTCACTGGACCAGATGCCGGCGAGCTGGGTGGCGAGGGTGGTCTTGCAACTCCCACCCTTGCCGATCCCCACCACCAACGAGTCGGGGATCGTGCGCAGCGCCCGGTTCGGTTCGTGATGGGTCGCCATGACCCCAGACCCTACCCGGCTCGGGCGCCGTGCGGGGTATACCCCGGGGTCGTTTCCCGGACGATTGGGTCTAGTCAGCAGAGCATCCGGGCCAGATCGGGTGTGGATGGGTAGAAATCGGTGCCATCCGGGGCCAACGAGGGGATCTTCGTGGCCAAACGCGGTGTCACCGGGTACAGCAGGGTTGATTCGGGGTTGAGATCGGGTCAGGGTGGGCTTCATCCGGTCCAGTTGGGGAAATTCTGGGGCTACTGGGGGATGGCGTGGGTCTACCCGGGGGCGATGCCGGCCATGATGGGGGCATTCCTCGGCCGACCGGGTCCATCACCAACGTCCACAGCCGCGAGTCGACTGGTGGGCGCCCTCGTGGCGTTACCGATCCTGGGCCCGCTCTCGCCAGCCGCAACCGGGAAACGACAGCCCCCAGCCCGAGACCGACGGACGCAGGAGCGACGTCGCGGGCCCTGACCGCGACCCGCGGCAAGCAACCGCAGCGCCGGACCTCCCATCCTGCTGACCCCCCGGCGGGCGGGCCCCGGCTCCTACCCGATCTCTACCCGGATCCACCCACTCCACTCTGATTACCCCCGAATACAGCCCGACCTCCGCTGATCTCTACCCAATCAACCTTGATCACCACCGAGCCATGCCCATCGGCGCCGCTTCGCCCCACGTCCCACCCGCCATCCACCCATTTAACCTCGATCACCCCCGCTGCGTACCGGTTCTCCCCCATCCACGCCCAAGACCGACCCGACGGAGCCGGATCCGACTACGGGTGCCACCCTTCAAGCCGTCGGCCCCGGGCCATCCGACCCCCGCCGCACGTCTTCCACTGCTCGCCTTTCGCGATCCCCGAACGCACCGCGAATGACCATCGAGACCACCCGGCCTTCGGTTCTCCTCGCCGCTCTGAACCCCGCACAGCCCACCCGTGCCCGCTCATCCCCATAAGCAGCCAGCCGGCAATCGCCCCGGTCGACCCCGATGACGCCGACGGCCACTTGTCAGCCCCGATCCACACGGGCACGACACCGCGCCGACCACGCTCGCACCCGTCCATACCCATTTCTACCCATATTGAACCTGTAGTTCACCACGGTGGATCCCAGTTCTGACCTATCTCCACCCGTCCGTACCCGATTGCCCCGGTTGGCACCCAAATAGGCCCAACCACACCCGCTCCTGCCCGTACCGGTCCCGTTGTTACCCAGCCAGCCCCGACCACGGCCGCCCCTACCTGCCCCACCTCGGCCATCGGATGCCCAGCTCACCGTGGCACGACCACCGGTCTTCCCCCCCCGCCAAAAAAGGCAGGTCGAATCGATCACACCACACCTCCACCCGCAGGGCCACCACCCCCCGGCCGGCCGACGCAACGTCGATCCGCCCACCCAAACGCCCGCGGACCAACAGCCTCTCGCGGTACAACCCGTCGACCGCTTCCCCTGATCGCCCCCGCGTATCCCCGGCCATACCCATCTTCGACCCAGCTATACCGGGCGAAAACCCACTATCTCCCGTTTCATCCCCACCCGACCGCACCGATGCGTCCGATACCCGCAGCGAAACCGGCCGACGCACACCAAACCTGCCTCGAACACGCATTGCACTGTCTCCATCACGGTCGGTCACCACCTCCGAGCGTTCCGCCCGTCGTTGCCCACCAGCTACCCGATCATCACCTGAACTACCACCGAACGTACCCTCTTCTACCCAGTGGCGGTCGCTCCGAACCCCTTGCCAGCCAGCCCCTCCCCAGCACATCGCCGCGCTTCACACACTTCAGTTCGGTGATGTTTCACGTGAAACATCACCGGGCCCACCTGCCCGTCCCGCCCGACATCCGTTTGCCCACAACATCATCCACAACCTGTGGGATTGTCACCACCGACCGGAGCCAGACCGACCAGCAGGGCCGAACAACTCCGTGGATACGCCCGCTCGTACCACGGCATTCACCGAGGTCACCGGGTCGACGACACCCGACGGGCACCGCCAACCGGCCGATCGATCAGCCGATCCCGCGCCGCAGCAAGCGATAGATCCGGTCAAGATCCTCCAGATCGGCGAACTCCAGCGTCACCCGACCACGGCCGGCCTTGAGCTGCACCCGAACTCGGGTATCCAGCGAATCCGCCAGGCCGGTCTCCACTTCCAACAACCCCGGTGGCCGGTCCGGTCCCCGGTTGGAACGCCGCCGTGAACCCCCCTGATCCTGCCGGACCAGTGCCTCCAACTGCCGAACGCTCAGGTCGTGTTCGATGACCCGCCGGGCCAGCTCCGCCTGCATGGCCGGATCCGTCAGGGCCAACAGGGCCCGGGCGTGCCCTGCCGACAGCGAGCCACCGGCCACCAGGCGTTGCACGGTGGTCGGCAACTGGAACAGCCGCAGAAGGTTCGCCACCGCCGATCGGCTGCGGCCGACTCGCTGCGCCACCTCGTCCTGGGTCAGCGCGAACTCCTCGATCAGCTGCTGGTAGGCGGCCGCCTCCTCCAGCGGGTTCAGATCAGCCCGGTGGAGGTTCTCGACGATGGCTTCCTCCAATGACAGCTGGTCGTCCACATCACGCACCAGGGCCGGCACCGAGCGCAGACCCGCCTGTGCGGCCGCTCGCCATCGCCGTTCACCGGCGATCAATTCATATCGATCAGCATCGATATGACGGACCAGGATCGGTTGGAGCACCCCGAGCTGCCCGATCGACCGGGCCAGTGCCGCCAGTTCCGCCGTATCGAACTGCCGCCGCGGTTGCCTGGCGTTGGGAGCAATGGCGCCGACCGGGATCACCGCGTACTGGTGCCCGACCGGAACATCCGGCGGCTGATCCTCCGGCTCACCGCTGCCCCCGAGGCCCAGCAGATGATCCAGACTGTCGGCCATGTCGCCGGTCAGCCCGCGTCCGGCGGGGGCCCGGCGATCTCGGCCGCCAGGTCTCGATACGACAATGCGCCCCGGGACGCCGCGTCGAAGACGGTGATCGGCTGTCCGAAGCTCGGCGCCTCCGACAGGCGAACGGTGCGAGGGATCACCGTCTGACAGACCAGGTCGCCGAAGTGCTCCCGCACCTCGGTGGCCACCTGACTGGCCAGGTTGGTCCGGGCGTCGTACATCACGAGCACAATGTGCGAGAGGTGGAGATCGGCGTTCAGATTGCGCTGCACCAGATCGACGTTCCGCAGCAGCTGACCGAGGCCTTCGAGGGCGTAGTACTCACACTGGATCGGAACCAGGACCTCGGTTGCCGCCGCGAACGCGTTCACGGTGAGCAATCCCAACGACGGCGGACAGTCGATGAGGATGATGTCGTAGTCATCCACCACCTTGCTCACCGCGTTCTTCAGCCGCATCTCCCGGCTGAACGCGGGCACGAGTTCGATCTCGGCTCCGGCCAGATCCAGATTCGCCGGTGCGAGGAACAGGTTGCGGACCGCGGCGGCCTCGATGGCATCGTCCATCGGCACATCGTGAAGCAGGACGTCGTACATCGACCGCTCCAAGGTCCGAGGATTGATCCCCAGGCCGGTCGTCGCGTTGCCCTGTGGATCGAGGTCGATCAGCAGGACCCGGTGCCCCAATTCGGCCGCCGCAGCGCCAAGGTTCACGGCCGTGGTCGTATTGCCGACCCCGCCCTTCTGGTTCGCCACCGCCATCAGGCGGGCACCCGAG
>JBKDZN010000225.1:0-5842 GCA_047971245.1 Acidimicrobiales bacterium | reverse complement strand
GCCGGACACGGTGCCGGCCGGCATGGTGGCCCGCAGCACGTCGATCACCGACACGTCGGGCCGGGCCCGGCCCGACACCTGGGACGTGAGGTGCATCACATGGCTGTACCGCTCCAGGGTCATCAGCTCGTCGACCGCCACCGTCCCGAACTCGGCCACCCGACCCACGTCGTTGCGGGCCAGGTCGACCAGCATCACGTGCTCGGCCCGTTCCTTCGGGTCCTCCTGGAGCTCGGCCGCCATGAGCCGATCGTGCTCGTCGGAACGACCACGCCGGCGGGTCCCGGCGATCGGCCGGGACAGCACCGTGCCGTCCACCACCTGGACCAGGGGCTCGGGAGAGCAACCGACCACGGTCAGCTCGGGGCGCCGGATGAAGTACATGTACGGGCTCGGGTTGATCTGACGCAGTACCCGGTACAGGTCGATCGGCTCGGCCTGCAGGTCGACGTCGAACCGCTGGGACAGCACCACCTGGAAGATGTCCCCAGCCCGGATGTACTCCTTGGCCGCCTCCACCGCGTCCTGATAGAGACCGCGCGGCATCGATGAGGTGACCTCGGCCACCGGCAGATCGGCCGGGGGTGGCAGGAGGGGTTCGTCGACCGGGCGGGAACCGTCGATGGTGAGCTGTTCGAGCCGGGCGACGGCGTCGTCGTAGGCGGCGTCGATCGTGGCCTCGTCGGCGTCGGCCGGCAGCAGGGCCACCGCGACCAGGGTCACCCGCTGCCGCCAGTGGTCGAAGACGGCGGTCTCGCCGATCACCTCCAGGATCGCATCGGGTTGGTCGAGGTCGGCCGCAGGCGCGTCGGGGAGCGACTCGACCTCCCGCACCACGTCGTAGCCGAGGTAGCCGACCACCCCGCTGGTCAGCGGGGGCAGATCCGGCAGGCGGGGGGCCTGGTAGCAGTCGAGCACCGCGGACAGGGTGGCGAGGATCCCCTCCTCCAGGGGCGGTTCACACCCGGGGAGCTCCCCCTCCAGGGTGATCCGGCCGTTGCGGGAGGTGATCACCGCGTGGGGGCGGCGACCGACGAAGCTGAACCGGCTCCAACGTTCGCCGTGCTCGACCGACTCGAGCAGGAATCCGGGCTCGTCGCCCACACAACGGAGGAAGGCGGCCACGGGGGTGGTGAGATCGGCCAGGACCTCACGATGGACCGGCACCGCCCGGTACCGACCGGCCAGGGCACGGAACTCGTCACGGGTGGTGGTCATGGCTGATCTCCCCGGATCGGCTTGGTCGGCGGGTGGGCCGGATCGGACGGCGGGACCGGCGGGTGGTCGACCGGATCGGTGCCGCCGTCGCCGACGATCGGGTTGTGGAAACACGATACGGCCCCGGTGTGACAGGCTCCCCGGCCCTGCTGCTCGACCCGCACGAGCAGGGCGTCGCCGTCGCAGTCGTAGGTCATCGACCGGAGGTGCTGGACATCACCCGAGGTCTCACCCTTGCGCCAGATCTCCCGGCGGGACCGGCTCCAGAACACGGTGCGTCCCTCGGCCAGCGTGAGGGCGATCGTCTCGGCGTTCATCCATCCCAGCATCAGCACCTGCCCGGTCGACGCCTCCTGGACCACGGCGGGCACCAGGCCGCGGTCGTCGAACACGATGGCGCCGAGCGGGTCGTCGTCGGGCGAGGTGGGGAGGACCGCCATGGGGGTCGAGCCTACCGGCCCGCCCCCGACCCGGTCCCGGCGTTTCCCGGGGGACCGGCCGCCACGACGGCCGGGCGCCGGCGCGCCTACAGGTACAGCCCGGTGTGCGAGGCGTCGAGCCGTTTCGCCGCCACGGCATGGATGTCGCGTTCCCGCAGAATGATGTAGTCGACGCCGCCGACCTCCACCTCGTAGCGGTCCTCCGGGTTGAACAGGACCCGGTCGTCGAGCTCCATGGTCCGGACCGACGGTCCGGTGGCCACCACCTTCGCCCAGGCCAGGCGCTTGCCCACCTGGGCGGTGGCCGGGATGAGAATGCCTCCCGACGAGCGACGGTCACCGTCGGCGTTCTCGAGCTGGACCAGGATGCGGTCGTTGAGCATCTTGATCGGCAGTCCGGAGCTGCCCTTCCCCGAGGCCCCCGAGGTGGTCGAGCCGATCGGCGGGTTCGCGGCACCGGCCTCGGTGGCTGCGCCCGCGCTCGCCGGTTCTGGGGTCTCGGCCTCGGGTTCGGCGGTCACGGCCTGAAACGGTAGCGTCTCCGTCGATGACCGACACCACGCTGCAGCGTCTCGCCGTCCCGAGCACCCATGGGGTGGATCTCCGGACCGAGCTGGCGATCCCGTCCACACCGCGGGCCGTCATGGTGATGTGTCACCCCCATCCCCTCCACGGGGGTTCGATGTACGCCAACGTCGTCGAGGCCGTGTTCGGCGCCCTCCCCGACGAGGGGGTGGCGGTCGCCCGCTTCAACTTCCGGGGGACCAACGGCTCCACCGGCCGGCACGACGGGGGCCGGGGGGAACGGGACGACGTGGCCGCGGTGGTGGCCACGGCCGCCGACCGTTGGCCCGGCCTGCCCCTGGTCCTCGGTGGGTACTCGTTCGGGGCGATGATGGCGCTTACCGTCGACCATCCGGCGCTCACCGGCTGGTTGGCGGTCGCCCCCGTCCTGAAACTGATCGACCGGGCCGACCTGGTGGCCGCCGACGACCAACGCCCCCTGCGGCTGGTCGCCGGGGTGCACGACCAGTACCAGGACCTGGAGGAATTGCGGGCGTTCGCGGCCTCGGCCACCGCCACCGACCTGACACCGGTCGACGGGGCCGACCATTTCTTCGCCGTCGGGCTCGACGCGGTGATCGCCTCGGCCCGCGAGCTCTCGGTGCCGACCTGAACCGATCCGGTCCCGCCCATCGCGACCAGGCGGGACCGAGCCGGGATCGGGCCCTCAGCCGGGAACGACCGGCTCCTCCGGTGGGCGGACGCGCACCCCGGCGGCCAGCAGGGCCCGCTTGACCTCGGCCACCGTCGCCTCCCCGAAATGGAAGATACTCGCCGCCAGGAGGGCGTCGACCCCACCGTGCTCCACCCCTTCGGCAAAGTGGTCGACGGTACCGACCCCGCCGGAGGCGATGACGGGGACCCCGACCGCCCCGGTGATGAGCCGGTTGAGCTCGTGGTCGAACCCGATCCTGGTGCCGTCACGATCCATCGAGGTGAGCAGGATCTCACCGGCGCCGAGCTCAACCACCCGGCGGGCCCAGGCCTCGGCGTCGAGGTCCGTCGCTTCCCGGCCGCCCCGGACCACGACCTGGAAGCCTGACGGATACCGGCCGTGCTCGTCGTCGGCGCAGCGGCGGGCGTCGATGGCCACGACACAGCACTGGGCCCCGAACGTGGCCGAGATCTCGGCCACCAACGCCGGTCGCCGGACCGCAGCCGAGTTGATCGAGACCTTGTCGGCCCCGGCCCGCAACAGGTCGCGGGCATCGTCCACACTGCGGATCCCCCCACCGATGGTGAAGGGGATGAACACCCGTTCCGCCACCGCAGTGGCCATGGCCACCGTGGTCGCCCGCTCCTCGTGGGAGGCGGTGATGTCGAGGAACACCAGTTCGTCGGCCCCCTGGAGGTCGTAGCGGGCCGCCAGTTCCACCGGGTCGCCGGCGTCACGGATCCCGACGAAGTTGACCCCCTTGACCACCCGGCCCTTGTCGACGTCGAGGCAGGGGATCACCCTGATCACGGTCATCGCCCGCTCCCGCCCCCGGCGGCCCGGTCGGCCGCCGACAGCACCCCGACGGCGTCGGTCACGGTGACCACGTTCTCGTAGATGGCCCGGCCGACGATGGCGCCGTCCAGGCGTCGACCACCGGCGACCAGGAGGCCGAGGACGCTGAGATCGTCCAGTGATCCCACACCGCCGGAAGCCACGACGGCCGTCCCCCACGGGGCCGTCGCCTCCAGGACCGCGGCCAGGCCCGACACGTCGGGGCCGTCCAGGGTGCCGTCCCGGCCGATCTCAGTGACCACGAGCGCGTCCACGCCGACCTGGGCGAACCGACGGGCCAGGTCGTCCACGGTGTGGCCGGTCGACCGGGTCCAACCGTGACTGGCCACCTCGTCGCCGCGAGCGTCGAGCCCGACGGCCACCGAGCGCCCGGCGGCCACCAGTTCCTCGACCAACTCCGGCCGTTCCACCGCCGCGGTTCCCACCACCACCCGGGCCACCCCGAGATCGAACAGGGCGTCGGCCGCGGCCACCGACCGGACCCCACCGCCGACCTGTACCGGCACGTTGACCGCATCACAGATCGAGGCGATGGCGGCGGCGTTGCCGGCCTCCCCGCTGCGGGCGGCGTCGAGATCGACCACATGGATCACCTCGGCCCCCGCAGCGACGAAGCCCCGGGCCGTACCGGCCGGATCGTCGCCGTACACCGTCTCGGCGTCGTAGTCGCCCCGCAAGAGGCGCACGCAGCGTCCGCCGCGGAGGTCGATCGCCGGGTACAACGTCACCCCGGGGCCGCCGAGGGCCGGTCGCCGGCCGCTCATGCCATCCCCACGAAGTTGGTCAACAACCGGAACCCGGCCCGGGCCGACTTCTCCGGATGGAACTGGGTGGCCATCACCGACCCGTTCGCCACCACTGACACCACATCGCCTCCGTAGTCGGTCACCGCGATCACCTCGTCACCGGCTCCCGACGGGGTCGGGGCCAGGCTGTGCACGAAGTACAGCCAGGCCCGGTCCAGGCCGGCCACCAGCGGATGCTCGCGGCGCACCTCGATCTGGTTCCACTGGATCTGGGGTCGTTTGACCCCGTCGGGCAGCCAGCCGACCTCGCCGGGGAGGAGGCCGAGCCCAGCCACACCCGGGCTCTCCGCCGACCGCTCGTAGAACAGCTGCATTCCCACACAGATCCCCAGGAAGGGAACCCCCGATGCCGCCACCTCATGGGCCACCTCGTCGAGGCCGGTGCGGCGTACCGCCTCCATACAGGCGCCGAAGGCGCCCACGCCGGGCAGGACCACGGCGTCGGCGGCGGCGATGTCGGCCCGATCAGCGGTCAAGCGGGCCTCGGCGCCGACCCGCTCGAGGGCCTTGTGCGCCGAATGCAGGTTGCCGATCCCGTAGTCGAGTACGGCGATCCGGGGAAGCGTGGTGCCGCTCACAACCGACCCTTGGTGGACGGGATCGCGCCCCCGTCCTCGATCCGGACCGCGTCCCGGAGGCAGCGGGCGACCCCCTTGAAGGCCGCCTCGATGATGTGGTGCACATTGCGACCCTCCACCAGGGAGACGTGCAGGGTCACCGCGGCCGCGGTGGCCATACTCCCCAGGGCGTGCTCGGCCAGGGACGGGTCGAACGGCGGGGTGCCCAGGGGGATCGCCTCCGGGAGGTCGACCCGCCACACGAAGAACGGCCGGCCGGAGAGGTCGAGCGCCACCGAGACCAGGGCCTCGTCGAGGGGGTACTGGCCACTGGCGAACCGTCGCACCCCGGCCTTGTCCCCCCAGGCCTCGGCCAGGGCCTGGCCGACGACGATGGAGGTGTCCTCGACGGTGTGGTGAGCATCGACGTGCACGTCGCCGGTGGTCTTGACGGTCAGATCGAACCCGCCGTGGCGGCCGAGCTGGTCGAGCATGTGGTCGAAGAAGGGGACACCGGTGTCGATCTCGGTCCGGCCGGTGCCGTCCAGGTCGACGGTCACCTCCACCGAGGTCTCCCCGGTGGACCGGCGGCGATGGGACCGCCGGGCCGGTGGGGCCGCGGCAGCGGGATCGGTCATGATGCGCTCCTGCCGGCGGGATCTGCTGGTTCAGGTTCGGGGGTCGCACCGGTCGGGGCGGCCGGGGGCGAGCCGAGTACCTCGGTGAGGGCGGCCAGGAAACGGTCGT
>JBKDZN010000224.1:0-32399 GCA_047971245.1 Acidimicrobiales bacterium | reverse complement strand
GGCCGCCGCCGATCTCCGGGCCCTCGCCGTCGAGACCGGGCGGGCCCGTCGACGCCTCGGGAAGCTCCGGCCCGACTGGGTCGTATCGGCGGGTACGGCCCTGGCCGTCCCCTGGTTCCTGGCCGCGCGGAGCCGGTCGACACCCAGCATCTGGATCGAGACCCTCAACCTCCACGGTCCCCAGGGCCGTGCTGCCGGGGTGTGCAGCCGGCTGGCCGAGCGGGTCCTGGTCCAGCGACCGGACCGGCTGCTCGCCCACCGCCGGGCGGTCATGGTCGGCGAGCTCTACTGATGGCCCGGGTGTTCGCCACCGTGGGAATGGGCCCCTGGCCGTTCGACCGGCTGATCGACGCCCTCGAACCGGTCTCGGAGCACCATGAGGTCTTCGCCCAGATCGGGACGGCGGACCGGACCCCCACCTACCCGCACCGGCGGTTCATCGGGGCGGCCGAGTTCGACCGGCGCCTGGCCGAGGCCGACATCGTCATCACCCACGCCGGGAACACCGTCCGGGTGGCCCAGCGACGGGGGCAGGTCCCCATCACGGTGGCCCGGGAAGCGGCGCGGGGGGAGATGGCCAATGATCATCAGGTGTGGTTCGTGGCCCACGAACGGGACCGCAGCCCGATGATCACCCTCACCGGCGACCTGGCCGACCTGGCGGCCACCGTGGACGACTTCGCCTCCCTCGCCGACCGGGTGCGGCACCGGCCGGTCCCCGAGACCGCCTCGCCCGGCGGGATCTCCGGTCGGCTTGCCCCCCTGTGGCGCGATACGCCCCGTACCAACCCGGTGGCCGATGATCCGACCCGGCGGCTGTCCTGGTCGTTCGCCCAGGTCGCCGGTCTCGACGGACCCCATCTCGACGTCGGCTGCGGAGCAGGGCGGCTGGTGGCTGCCCTCGCCGAGTACACCGATCGCACCGTGATCGGGGTCGATCCGTCGCCCCGGCCGGCCGGGCGCAACGGCCGGCTGGTGCGGACCGGCGCGAAGGATCCCCTCCCGTTCGCCGCCGGAGCGTTCACGTCGGTCTCCATGCTCGATGTCCTCGAACACGTCTGGGACGAGCAGGCCGTCCTGGCCGAGGTCCGGCGGGTCCTGGTACCCGGCGGACGGTTGGTCGTCACCGTTCCCCGCCGCCACTGGCTCAGCTTCCTCGACCCGGACAACGCCAAGTTCCGGTGGCCGCGCCTGCACCGGCTCGTGTACCGCGCCCGGTTCGGTTCGTCGACCTATCGGCGCCGATTCGAGGATCTGGACGACGGTATGCGAGGTGATCTGGCCATCGAACGCAACGAACACCACCACTACGAGGCCAAGGAACTGTTCGGGTGTCTCGACCGGGCCGGGTTCGATGTGATCGCCTGTGACGCCGCGAACCTGTTCTGGCGCCTGGCCGACGTGCCGAGGCTGCTCCTACCGCAGCCAATCCGAACGCTCACCCACCCGATACTGCGGACCGACGCCCGCTGGTTCCATCAGGCCAACCTGTTCGTCGTGGCCGAGGCCCGCCCACGGTGCGATCCGACGGTGTTCCCGGAAAGACCGTATGACCGGAAAGACCGTATGACCCGAACCGACGATGCCGGCCTCGAACCCCGGCCGGGCCGCCCCGTGCCGGTGGAGATCGGGCGTCCCGGGCGTCCGGCCGGATCCCCCCGACCGGCCCGGCCCGGGCGAACCGACCGGGCCGTCCGAACCTGGCGCCTGGCCCGATTCGTCGCCCGACTCGCCATCAAGGAACGGGTCCGTCCCTCCCTGCCCGTCCGGCCCCTGGTGGCCGAACTGTTCCTCACCGACAACTGCAATCTGACCTGCACCAGTTGCGCCTGCTGGCGGGAACACACCCGCAACGAGCTGTCGACCGAGGAATGGTGCCAGGTCGTCGACCAGCTCGCCGACCTGGGCTTCATCAAGCTGAACTTCACCGGCGGCGAGGCCCTGATCCGGCGGGACGCGGCGGTGATCATGGCCCACGCCCGGGCGCGGGGCATCGCCGACCTCCACCTCAACACCAACGGGATCCTGCTCGACGACCGGCGGCTGGCCGAGGTGATCAGCGCCGGTGTCACCAGTTTCAACATTTCGGTGGACGGCCCCGACCCGGCCTCGCACGACGCCATCCGGGGCCTCGACGGCGCCTTCGCCACCACCGTCGAGGCCATTCGTCGGGTTACCGCGTACGGACCCGAGGTGGCGGTCCGGATGAACTTCACCGTCCTGGCCGGCAACGCCCACCACCTGCCGGCCATGGCCGACCTGGCCGAGACGCTCGGGGTGAGCCTCTACCTGAACCTCGGGACCGACACCACCTTCCTGTTCCGCCACCCGGACGTCACCGCCCAGCTCGACGTCGACGAGACGGTGCTCCGCGACGCCCTGGCCGATCTCGAGCGGCGGGTCCGCGGGGGGTCCCGACGGCTGCCCCCGGTGCGGGCCCTGCGCTACATCCCGGGACACTTCGAGCTCGAGCCGGCGTCGACGGTGCCGTGCGCCGAATCCCAGCTCAAGCTGATGATCCGCTCCTCCGGCCAGATCGGCGGCTGCTGGGGTCACGACGGCACCCTCAACGTCCGGGATCGTTCGATCCGGTCGGTCATCGACGACCCCGCGTACCGGGAGGAACACGACCGGTTCTTCCGCAAGGACTGTGTCCAATGCGGGTCGAACTACGCCCTGAACCTGAAGCTGCGGCCGGCCGGCTTCCTCGACGCCGCCCGCGCCCGACGGGGGGATCGTTGAGCGGCCCGGCGGGATCGGGCGGCGAGCCGCCCGGTGATCGGTCGGCCCCGGTCAGCCCCGAGGTGTTCTACAGCCGGCTCGCCCCCACCTACCGGGAGGCCTTCGAGGTGCCCCACCGCAAGGCGTACGACCGTCTGGCCTGGGACGCGGTGACGGGGCTGCTCCCACCGTCATCGCTGGTGGTCGACGTCGGCTGCGGCGTCGGTCGATGGGCGAGCGCCCTGGTGGAACGGGGCCACCGGGTAATCGGTGTCGAACCGAGCCCGGGCATGGCGGCCGCGGCCCGGGTGGCGTCACTCGGCCCGCAGTTCACCCTGCATCAGGCGACCGTCGACGAGGTTCGCCTCGACCCCGGCCGGGCCGACGCCGTGATCGCCATGGGTAGCGTCCAGTACGCGCCCGACCCGGTCGCGTCCATCGCCCGGATGGCCACCTGGCTCCGTCCCGGCGGTCGGCTGTGGGTCCTGGTCGACTCCCTCGGTGGTCTGGTGGCGGAGCTGGCCCGGCGGGGGGACCACGCCCAGGCGGTCATCCGGGCCCGAACGGCGACGGCTCGCCTGGCGTTGGGTTCGTACACCGTCGAACATCACCTCTTCGACGCGGCCGGGCTCGAACGGGCCCTGGACGCCGCCGGCCTGGTGGAGGTCACCGTGTCGGGCCTCCTCGTCGGCTGGAACAGCAAGGACCGCGACACCGCCCAGCGCGACCTGATCGACCATTGGGACGCCGCCCTCGACCGGGAACGGGCCCTGGCCGCGGTGCGGGGCGTGGCCGACCTCGGCAAGCAGCTCCTGGCCACCGGCCGCCGCCCCTGAACCCGCCGGCTCCGACCGGGCCACCCGGCCGGAGCGCCCACCGGCCTACCGGCCGATCACGCTCGGGCGTGGTGGTCGATGCGCTGGTCGATCTCCACCCGGTTGCCGGCGGGATCCCGGAAGAACGACTGGAGTACCCCGGCCACGGGCGCCGGATCGCTGACACGGATGTCCCGCTGGCGCAGCTCGGCCACCGCCGCGTCGATGTCGTCGATGAGCAGGGCCAGGTGCTGACCGCGGTCCGGGGGTACCTCGGCCACGATCAGGTGAACCTGCTGGTCCCCGGCGTCCAACCACGCCCCGTCCACCCCGAGCAAGGGTCGATCGGTCCGCACCGTCAGGCCGAGCACCTTGGTGTAGAACCGCAGGGCCCGATCGAGGTCGTCGACATTGATCGACACGTGGTGCACCGCGCTCACCCGCATGGCATCAGTATCGCGTCCCCCGGCCGCCGGGGGCGAGTGCGACGGCCCGATACCGCATCGGCCCGGACGTCGGATCAGCTAGGCCGAATCGGGCGAACGGGTGGCGGGCCGATCGGCCGGGCCGACGGCGGCGAACCCGTCTTCGGTGATCGCCACCTCCACGCCCCGGTTGATGCTGATCCAATCCCGGGCCTCGAGGTAGGGCCGGAACGTGGCCGCGATCCGCCGCTCGTCGTCGGCGGTCTTGGGGCGCTGCAGCTCGAACAGATCGGGGAACTCGAGCCAGGCCGTCACCGCCTCCCAGAGACGGACCGCCGCGGCCCCGGTCGGCGGGTCGATCAGCACGGGGCCGAACAGCGCCTGCTCCGCCCGGTCCCCGTCGGCCGACCCGGTCGCGGGGAAGAACAGGGTGGGCACCCCGTAGCCGCCGGCATCGATCACCTTGCGATGATCGGCCCGGACCTCGTCGTGGGTGGTCGGATCGGCCATGGCCTCGTCGACCAGCCCGGGATCGAGCCCGAGCTCGGCCAGGATCGTCCGGGCCACGGCCGGATCGTGGGGTTTGCGACCGTGTTCGTGCAGGCCCTCACCGATGGCCGCGTACCAGGCGTCGAGCGCCTCCTCCCCGTCGCGCCGGAGGTAGGCCCCGATCCGCATCAGAGACCAGCCGTAGGACCACGCCCGTTCCCAGGGGTGCTTCTTGCCCTCGACCCGGTTCACCTCCTCCAGGCTGAAGAACCGCCAGTCCACCCGCAGCCCCGTCTCCCGACGCACCGATCGGATCCACTTCGAGGTCTGGTAGGCGTAGGGGCACATGGGATCGAAGTGGAACCCAACGGATTCGGGCCGGGATACGGACATGGCTCGTGGGCTCCTCGGGGTCGGTGCTGCCGCGCCACCCACGGTAGGTGACCCTCGGCGCCCGTCCCCAACCCGTCCCGGGCGATGCGGGTAGGGTCGGGGCATGGCGATCCGGTGCGAGGTTGTGGAGGGCGACATCACCGTCGAGACGGTGGACGCGATCGTGAACGCGGCCAACACCAGCCTGCTCGGCGGCGGCGGGGTCGACGGGGCCATTCACCGGGCCGCCGGACCGGAACTGGTCACGGCGTGCCGGCCGATCGGCGGATGCCCGACCGGCGAGGCCCGGATCACGCCCGGCTTCGCCCTGCCCGCCCGGTGGGTGATCCACACCGTCGGCCCCGTCTGGCACGGCGGCAATCAGGGTGAGCCCGAGCTGTTGGCCTCGTGCTACCGCTCGTCGTTGGCCCTGGCCGACGAGGTGGGCGCCGGCACCGTGGCCTTCCCGGCCATCTCCACCGGGGTCTACGGCTATCCCCCCGAGGCCGCGGCCGAGGTGGCCGTGGCCACCCTGCGGACGGTACCGACCGGGGTTCGCATCGCCCGTCTCGTGGCCTTCGACGCCGCCACCGCCGGCATCTACCGGCGCCTCCTGGCCGAGGCCACCTGACCCGACCCGGACGGGGGTAGGAAGGAGCCGGGCCGTCCGGCCCGGCAGGGAGGCTGCTGCGATGAGTTCCGACCAACCCCTCCAGCTCGGCATGATCGGCCTGGGCCGTATGGGCGCCAACCTGGTCCGCCGGGTGACAGCCGAAGGCCACCCGTGCGTGGTCCACGACGTCGACGTGGAGGTGACCGCGGCCGTGGCCCGGGAAGGAGCAGTCGGGGCCGACGATCTGACCGGCCTGGTCGCCGCCCTCGACCGGCCCCGCAACATCTGGATCATGGTCCCCGCCGGGGCCGTCGACGGGGTGCTCGACGAACTGGCCGACCGGCTCGATCCGGACGACATCGTGATCGACGGCGGCAATTCGTACTACCGCGACGACATCGACCGTGCCGCCCGGCTGGCCGAACGGGGCGTCCACTATGTCGACTGTGGCACCAGTGGCGGGATCCGGGGTCTCGACCGGGGGTTCTGCCTCATGATCGGTGGCGAGGAGGAACCGGTCCGCCGTCTCGATCCGATCTGGCGGGCCATCGCCCCCGGGCCGGGTCGGGTCGAACCGACACCCGGCCGCTCACCCGACGCCGGGACCGCCGACCAGGGCTACCTGCACTGCGGTCCCCCCGGGGCCGGACACTTCGTCAAGATGGTCCACAACGGGATCGAGTACGGGATGATGGCCGCCATCGCCGAGGGCCTGTCGATCATCCGGCACGCCGACGTCGGCCTGGCCGACCACGCGATCGACGCCGAGACCGCACCACTGCGCGATCGGCAGTACTTCCGGTACGAGATCGATGTGGCCGAGGTGGCGGAGTTGTGGCGCCGGGGATCCGTGGTCAGCTCCTGGCTGATCGACCTCACCGCCGCCGCCCTGGCCGCCTCGCCCGGGCTCGACGAGTTCACCGGCCGGGTCTCCGATTCCGGTGAAGGGCGCTGGACGGTCATGGCCGCGATCGAGGAGGGGGTCCCCGCGGCCACGATCACCGCGGCCCTCAACCAGCGGTTCGAATCCCGCGACCACGGGATGTTCGCCGGTCGGGTCCTCTCGGCGATGCGGTCCCGGTTCGGCGGTCACGACGAACGCCACGCCGATCCGGACGGCGGGCCGCCGGCGTGACCGGACCGGATCGATCGTCCCCCGGACTCCGGGTCGTGGCCGTCGAGGACGCCGCCGCCGTGGCCGCCACCGGGGCCGGCCGGCTGGGTGCGGCCATCCGGCAGACCGTGGCGGCGCACGGCCGGTGCCGGTTGGCGGTGAGCGGGGGGTCGACCCCGGCGCCCGTGTTCGCCCGCCTGGCCGGATGGGACCTGCCGTGGGACCGGGTCACCGTGTGGCAGGTCGACGAACGTGTGGTCGCCGCCGGCCGCCCGGACCGGAACCTGACCATGATCGAGGCCACCCTGGGTACCACCGCGGCCCGGATCGTGGCCATCCCGGTCGACGGGGTCCCGGCGGGCCGGTTGGCCGACGCCGCCGACCGGTACGCGGCCCTCCTCCCCGACCGGTTCGACCTGGTCCACCTCGGCCTGGGCGCCGATGGCCACACCGCCTCCCTGGTGCCGGACGACCCCGTCGTCAGCCTCGACGACCGTCTGGTCGGGACGACCAGGCCCTACCAGGGCCACCGGCGGGTGACCCTGACCTACCGGGCCCTGGCCCGGGCCGACCGGCTGCTCTGGCTCGTCGCCGGGGCCGGCAAGGCCGACGCGGTGCGGGCCCTGTTGACGGGTGACGGATCGATCCCGGCCGGTCGGGTGGTGCGTGGCACCGCCTCGGTACTGGTCGCCGATCGGGCCTCCCTGGCCCTCCCGCCCTGCTCGATCCAGGACCGTCCCGACGGCCGGTCCGGGACCGAGCTGTCTGCCGGCGAGGCCCTGGCCCTCCGCCGGGCCGGGGCCTGAACCTCCCGGCCGGCCGGGAGGTCACGGGGCGGCGCACCGCCCTCCCGCCCGCTGGAGCCGTTCAGGGGGCCTGGTCTGGGGTGAACAACACGCCGGAGTCCCGGAGCCGGTCGATCCGATCGTTGCTGTAGCCGATCTCGGCCAGGGCCGCCGGGCCGTCCTGGCCGAGCCGGGAGGCGTGGCGCCGGACCGAAGCCGGGGTGGCGGCGAACCGGACCGGCGGGGGGATCAGCCGGTACGGGCCGACCTCGGGGTGCTCCACCACCGGGAGCTGGTCGACCAGTTCGTCCAGCGTGGCCGCCCGGGTCGCCGGGATGGCGTGGTCCCGGCAGAAGGCCAGCCACTCCTCGGTGGTTCGGCCCCGGAGTACACCGGCCACTTCCCGGTAGAGCGACCCGCTGTTGGCGATCCGGGACTCCCGGGTGGCGAACCGCTCGTCGTCGGCCAGCTCCGGTCGTCCCCCGGCGGTGAACAGGTCGACATAGTGTTCGGCTGCGTAGGGCAGGACGTTGATCCAGCCGTCCGCCGTCTGCTGGGGCCGCCGCTCGGGGGTCAGGATCCGCTGGTACCCCGAGGGGCCGACGCGGGGCTCGGCGATGGCCGCCGAGCCGTGCTCGACGAGCACGAAGGAGCGCATCACGTCGATCATCGGTACCTCGATCTCCTGCCCCTCACCGGTCACCGCCCGGTGGTACAGGGCGGCCAGGACCGCCGAGGCGATGGTCAGGCCCGACACCTTGTCGGCGACCAGGGTGGGCAGCAGGGCCGGTTGATGACCCTGCCGGGCGAACAGGTCGCCGATCCCGCTGGCCGACTGGATGATGTCGTCGTAGGCGGGGGCGTCGGCCTGCTCCCCGTCCGACGGGTAGCCGTGGGCCCGGCAGAACACCACGTCGGGGCGGACCGAGCACACCTCGGGGTAGGTGAGACCGAGGCGGGCCAGCGGACCCGGCCGGAGATTGGTGACCACGACGTCGCACGTCGCCGCCAGGTCCAGGGCGGCCTCTCGCCCCGCCGGCTGTTTCAGGTCGAGCCCGACACTGCGCTTGTTGCGGAGCAGGTTCATGGCCACACCGGACAGCCCGGGGGCCGGCCCGGGCCCCATCGAGCGGTTGGTGTCCCCGGCACGGTCCTCGATCGAGATCACATCGGCGCCGAGGTCGCCGAGGGTCTGGGTGGCGAGGGGGCCCATCACCACCGACGACAGGTCGAGCATCCGGACACCGTCGAGCGGTCCCGGTCGGGTCCCGGGGTGGCCACCGGAAACGGCCTGGCGATCGTCCATGGAGGCGGAGCATACGGCCGGTACTCCGCGGCCGGTAGTCCGCTCCGGTCCTCAGGCGTCGGCCATGCCGTCCCGCAACTGGTCCCGGGCGTTCTTGACCCACCGTTGACCGTTCCCTCCGGTACCGGGCCGCGCTCGGAGCCGAACAGCTCCTCCAGCCGCTCAGGCGTCGACATCTCGGCCGCGATCTCGGCGTACCCCACCCCGAGCTGACGCAGGCCGAGGGCGAACGCGGCCGCCCGGGGCAGTCGTTCCAGCCCGTCGAGCAGGTCCACCCGCAGGCCGCCCAACACACTGGTCCGCTCCGGGGCCTCCTCGCTGGGGAGGCGGCCGCCGTTGGCCCGGTAGAGCCGAGCCGATTCGGCCTGCTGGCGGCGGTAAAAGGTGCGTACCTCGTTGAAGGTGAGGGTGGCCAGCCACGAACGCAGGCGGGTGATGTCCCGCAGACCGTCCACCCGGCGGATGATCGCGACCGACACGTTCTGGGCCACGTCCTCGGCGTCACCCCGGTAGGGGAACTGGGTGCCGGCCAACCGGAGGATCCACGGTCGGACGTGGGCGGCGAGGTCGCCGGCCGCCTGCCGGTCGCCGGCCACGGCGCGCCCGGCGAGATCGGTGGCTCCCGCCCACCAGGCGGGCGAATCGACACGCCCGGCCATCAGCTCACCACCTGGAACGACCCGACGATCCGGTCGAACGTGGCCAGGTCGTCGGCACCGAGCGGAACCGGGTCGAGATCGTCGAAACGGATGGCGTAGCTGCCACCCGCCTCGGCTACGAAGTACACTACGGCCTCGCTCCCCTCGCTGTTGACCTGCCGGCGCAGGATGCCTCCGTCGAACTCGGCCGCCGCCACCTCGGCGCCCTGGGCCTGCCAGCTCGTCTCGAACTGGTGGAGCACCGCAGACGGTTCCGCGGCCGGCCAGAACGTGACCGCCACGTACTGGCCGCCGGATGGATCGGCGTCGATCGCGGTCAGGCAGGATGCCGGATCGTCGATGAGGACCCAACTGTTCGGCAGCGACAGCCGCACCCCGCCGGCGGTCTGATCCCTGAGGTCGACCGGCGTGTCCTGGCCGACCTGGGGCACCGTGGGCCCGTCGATCAGGGCCAGCCGTTCACCGACCTCGGTGACGTAGCGCCGATCGTCGTCGTCGAAGGCGCCGTCGCTGCTGAAGATGGACAAGGCCAGAGTCCCGCAACTACGCCCCACGAACAGGGTGGACGCCTCATTGCCCCCGGCATCGAGGTAGCGGACCAGGCGGCGGTCCTCCGATTCCTTCGACCCCTCCGGCCTGGGCAGCTCGGCGGATTCGAGGACCTGGGTGCCGTCATCGGACGCAGTGAGGAGCTGGACCGCGGACGCGGGCGTGGCCGCCCCGATCGGGGCGACCGTCAGCACCATCCGCCGTTGCTCGCTGGCGGCGGTCACGATCCCCGACTCGGCCCCGTCGGGCGTGGCCACCCAGTCGTCCTCCAGGTCCAACCGGAACGCGGCGTCGACGGGGGCCAGGTTGGTCAGCGGTGGGAGCCCGGTCGTCGAGCGCCAGAGCACCAGCGAGCCGACCAGCAACACGACGGCGAGCACGGCGGCGGCCACGATGGGGCCCCGTCGCCTCCGGCGCGGGGGCAGGGGTCGCCAGAGCTGCTCCGGTGCGGGCGGCGGGGCGGTGATCCACGGGGACACGGTCCGTCGCACCGTGTCCCCGCTCGGCCGGTCCTCCTGCCTGGTCGCCGTCATCGCCTCCACCAGCGACATCAGCTCGGCCGGTACCCCGGCCGCGATCTCCGACAGTGGTTGGAGCGGCCCCGCCTCGGCGGCACGGCCCGACAGCATCTCCCAGGCGATCACCCCGACCGAGTAGACGTCCGAGCTGACGTCGCACACCCCCCTGGTCCCTCACTTCGGGTGCGGTGTACACGGCGGTGCCGACCGCCCACGAGAAGTTGGACTTGAGGGCGGCGTCCTTGAGCAGGCCGAAGTCGGCGACGACGAGCTCCTCCTCGCCCTCGGTCGACCGGAACAGCAGGTTGGCCGGGGAGATGTCCCGATGGATGATGTCGAGCCGGTCGTGGACGTGGCCGAGGGCGGTCATGGTCCGGTCGAGGACCCAGGCCGCCTGACCCAGCCGGTCGGCGGGGTCGAGGGGCAGCCGCTGGGTCAGGGAGCCACCGCCGCACAGTTCTGTGGCCAGGTAATGACGCTCGTGATCGACCCCGTGATCCACATAGCGGGGGACGGATCCGGCCCCGTCCCGGCCGAGCCGTTCGCCCGCCGTCTCGAGCAGCTCGCATTCGGCCTCGAAGCGATGAACGACGTTCAGGTCATCCAGCCAGTTCGGGCGACAGCACCTTGAGGGCCACGGTGCCGTTGGTGCGGGTGTTGGCCACATAGGTGATGCCGAATCCGCCCGAGCCGGCCACCGCGACCAAACGGTAGCCCCCGATCGAGGTAGTGTCAGCCACGGCGGATCGGGCCTCAGCGGTGGGCGAATCGTGGATTCTGGTTCACCAACGCGAACCGAACCACCGGCTGCGGACTCTCCATGACCAGACCGCGAAGGCCGAGGAGCGTCCCGATGCCCAATCCCTCCACCCAGCACGTGCCAGGTGTTCCCGCGGGCCGGTTGAACCGGCAGGCTGCCCGAAACGGGCGCTCGTACCGTTGGCTGCGGCTCCTGGCCCCCCTCGTCACCGTGGTGATGCTAGCAGCAGGGTGCGGCTGGCGATCGGCCGATGATGCGGCCACCGGGCCCGATCCGGAGTCGCCCACGTCGATCGGCGGCGGGACCGACCCCGCGGCGCCGCCGGTGTCACGCTGGCCGGGCAACTCCCCGGCGGGAGCGGTCGGCGGCCTGGTCCCCACGGGCAAGGTCGGGCTCGAGGAGATGTCGGCGTTCTTCACCGAGGCCATCTGCGAACCGGATGTGGACCAGGCCGCGGCCTACGCCGGCCTCGAATGCAACCGACCCTCCGGCGATGTCCGGTTGGTGGCCTACCAGTTCGACGACCCCGAAATCGCCTGGGTCCAGGGGTCCCAGCTGACCACCGGCTACATCGCAACCGACGTCCCCGAATGGTGCACCTACGGCATGGTGGTCGACGAGTGGGTGATCTTCCTGTTTCACCGCGAGACCCGGGAGGCGGCTCAGGTCGTCTCTACCTTCCAGACCCGCTTCTGGGACGCCCTCACCCTGGTGGTCGGCTGCCTGTTCGACACCGTGGAGCAGGGGCCGACTGTGATCGACTTCGAGCGCAGCTGGGCCGATCCGGGATGGTGCAACCCGGACTACCGCGGCAACGTGGTCTACCGGAAATTGTTCGCCGAACGCCATCCCGACATCGGCACCCTGCCGGCGGGCGGCTTCGTCTGCAGCCGCAATGAGGGCGACGTCTCGGCAGCCGTGTACCCGACCGCGGCCGAAGCGGAACTGGCGGTCGACCGCCTCCGGGAAGAGGCGGAATCGGGCGAGTGCCACCGGATCGGTCTCATCGAACGCTGGGTGTTCGAGGAGGACACACCGTCGGCCACGGCCCAGGATCGGCTGGACTTCGAGTACGGCCTCGACCTGGTGCGGGCCTCGGTGGTGGTCGACTGCCCCTGAACGGCCCGCCCGAACGGCCCGTCACCGCTGGCTCCCGCGGAGCTCGTACCCGAGGCCGGAGGCGAAGAACAGTTTGGCCACCGAGAAGAAGCGATCGTCCTCGCCCGCGCCCAGCACCGAGGCGGCGTAGGTGTCGGCGGTGGCCTGCAGGTCACGGTGCCGGTGCATCACCCCCTTGGGGACACCGGTGGTACCACTGCTGTAGAGCCAGAACCCGGGTGACGCGCCCGTGGTGTCGGCCACCGGCGCCTCGGTGCGATCGTCCAACCCCGACCACCGGTGCCCAACCGCCGTTCCGAACCCGGTTGTCGTCTCATCGGGGCCGGCGGCATCCTCGCCGGCCCCGTCGATGACCACGATGTGCCGCAGCTCCGGAGCCGCGGCCGCGATCGGTGCGGCGGTGCCGGCGAACGGCGCCGACACCACCAACACCCGAGCCTGGGAGTCGGCCACGATGGGGGCCAGTTCGGGCCCCGACAACATCGTCGACAGGGGCACCGGGATCACACCCGACCGCATCGCGCCCAGGAACCAGGCCGGGAACGCTTCCTCGTCGGCCACCACCATGGCCACCCGATCCCCCGGGACCACGCCCAGGGTCCGCAGGGCGTTCTGGGCCCGCCACACCTCAGCCTGAAGATCGGCGTAGCTGGTGCTCCGCCCCCGGCACCGGATGGCCGTCCGGCGACCGCGCCCGGCGGCCATGTGCCGGTCGACGAGCCAGACGGCCGCGTTGTAGGGCCCGGTGTTGTCGGGCGCCGCTCCCGGCGCGGTGTTGTCGGGCGCCGCTCCCGGCGCGGTGTTGTCGGGCGCCGCTCCCGGCGCGGTGTCGGGTCCACGGGCCATGGATGCTCCCCCTCGGAACAGCGTGGTCAGAGCCGGACGTAGGCGTAGTCCAGCGGTTTGGAATGGATGCCCGAGGACGGTGGCGCAACCCAGCCGGCCATCGCGCCCGGTTCGGTCACCCCCACCATCAACGACATCACCTGGGCCCGGTCGGCGTCGGTCGGCAACCAGGCGTCCCGGCCGGCCCGCCAGTCGTCGTCGCCGAGCAGCCGCCCATCGGGCGACACATGATGGTCCCGGAAGGTGCCGACATGGCGGTTGAAGCCGACATGGGGCAACGTCAGCTCCACCCCGGCCCCGGCGTCGGCCAGGGCCCGGTTCCACCGGTCGACCCCCTTGCGGCAGTCCTCGGTGTAGTCGTCACGCAGGGTCTCGTTGAGCGCCGCCAGCTGGGTGACCTCCCGCTCCCCGATCCCGTCGTGGCGGGCCTCGGGCACCATGCGGGTGGCCGAGGTGAGCCGGTGGTCATCGTCCCGCCGCTCCTCCTGGAACCGTCCCTTCAACCCGGCGGCGAAGTAGTTGGCCGCGTTGGTGGAGGTCTCGGCCCCGAACAGGTCGAGCGACACCGAGTAGTGGAAGTTCAGGTACCGCTGGAGCAGATCGAGATTGATCCCACCGTGGGGGTGGACGTCGTCGGTGTCGTACTCCCGCATCAGTTCCACGGTGCGTTGCACCACCCGGGCCACGCCGCTGGCCCCCACGAACATGTGGTGGGCCTCCTCCTTGAGCATGAAGTCGCAGGTCCGGCTGAGCGGATCGAACGCCGACTCCCGGAGCGAGGCGAGCTGGTACTTGCCGTCCCGGTCGGTGAAGTAGGTGAACAGGTAGAACGACAACCAGTCGGGGGTGGCCTCGTTGAAGGCGCCGAGGATCCGGGGATGGTCGACATCCCCCGAATGGCGTTCCAGCATCTCATCGGCCTCATCGCGCCCGGCCCGACCGAAGTACCGGTGCAGGAGGTACACCATCGCCCACAGGTGCCGCCCCTCCTCCACGTTGACCTGGAACAGGTTGCGCAGATCGTAGAGCGACGGGGCGGTGAGGCACAGCAACCGTTGTTGCTCCACCGACGCCGGTTCGGTGTCACCCTGCACCACGATCAGCCGCTGGAGCTCCGAGCGGTACTCCCCTGGCACCTCCTGCCAGACCGGCTGGTCCCGGTGATCGCCGAAGGCGATCCGGCGGCCGGGTTCGGGTTCGGCCAGGAACACCCCCCAGCGGTAGTCGGGCATCTCGACATGGTCGAAGTAGGCCCATCCCTCCCGCCCGACGTCGATCGCCGTGCGGAGGTACACCGGGTTGTGCTGGAACGCGACCGGCCCCAGCTCCTCCCACCAACGGATGAACCGGGGCTGCCATGCTTCGAGGGCCCGCTGGAGCCGACGATCGCTCGACAGCTCGACATTGTTGGGAATCTTGGCGTCGATGTCGACGATGGCCATGGTGGGTCACACCCTCCGGTGATCGAAGTCGGGCCGGGAGCCGGTACCGAAGCGGCGCAGCGCCCCGTAGGCCCCGACGGCATTGGGTCGTTGGAAGATCCAGTTCTGCCAGGCCGACAGCCGGGCGAAGATCTTGGTCTCGGTGGTCTCGGGCCCCACGAAGCGGTAGCTGGCCTCCATACCGGTGAGGGCATCGGGGGAGAAGCTGTTGCGCTCCTCCACGGCCAGGCGGACCTCGTCGTCCCAGTCGAGATCATCGGGGGTGAAGGTGACGAGCCCGGCCTCCAGGGCGTCGGCGGCCAGGAGGTCCTTGCCGACGGCCTGCTCAGCCGCGGCCAGGGCGGCCGGTCGGCCCCAGAACCGGGTGGCCAGGCGGGACAGGCCGTTGGCCATCGGGTAGGCGCCGAGGTTGCCTCCGGTGAGCCGCAGCCGGGCCGGCGGGGGCGGGTCGGCCCGGTCGGCCCAGGTCCCCTCGAGCATGAAGCTCCGGTCGGCGGCCAGGACCAGCTCCGCCAGGGGCCCGGCCATGGTGCTCCCCGGCTCGATCAGGGTGAACACCGATCGGGCCGACAGGTCGAGGCGTTTGAGTGTCCGGGCCCAGTACCTGGTGATCTCCCGCACCAACCAGTGGTCCGGCTCGGCCGCCAGGACCGCCTCGGCCCGGGTGGTCGCGTCCAGGTCACCCTCGGTGCGGATCACCCAGGTCCCGACCGCGGTCTCGTTGAACCGCAGGTGCAGCAGGACGGCGTCGAGTTGGCGGGCGGCGCTCAGCAACCAGCCGTCCGCACCGGCGGTCACGAGTTCGTCACCGGTGGACGGTTGATCCCCGGCCGGTCCCCGCAGGGTGATCGTGGCCGCGCCGATCGATCGGTCGATCTCCACGGTGACGAACCGCAGCGCGATCCCGTCGCCGGTCCAGGTGCCGCCGATCGGGGTGAGCTCCACCCCGGGCCCGTGCCCGGGTCGGTGCGACCCCGCGGCCCGGGCCCGGACCCGCTCGTCCACCAGGGCGTCGAAGCCGCTCCGGGGGGCGGTGGCGTCCACCAGGCCCCAGGCGAGTGCGGTCTCGGCCCGTACCCCCTCGCCCCGGGTGGTGAACGCGTCGGCCAGGTCCCGCCGGACATGGCGCTTGTCGACCACCCGGGTCAGGCCCCCGGTGCCGGGCAGCACGGCCAGGAGGGGGATCTCGGGGAGGGAGACGGTGGAGGCCCGGTCGTCGACCAGGAGGATCTCGTCACAGGCCAGCGCCAGCTCGTAGCCTCCCCCGGCCGCGGTGCCGTTGACGGCGGCCAGCCACACCTGCCCGGAATGCTCGGTGGCGTCCTCGATACTGTTGCGGGTCTCGTTGGTAAACTTGCAGAAGTTGACCTTGTGCCGATGGGTGGCCCCGGCCAGCATCTGGATGTTGGCGCCGGAACAGAAGACCTTGTCGACACCCCCGGTGATCACCACCACCGTCACCTCCGGGTGTTCGAACCGGAGCCGCTGGACCGCGTCGTACAGCTCGATGTCGACCCCGAGGTCGTAGGAGTTGGTCTTCAGCTCGTAGTCGTCCCGCAGGCCGGCGCCGGGATCGACGGCCAGGGTCAGGGTCGCCCTCGGCGGTGCGATGTCGAGCCGCCAGTGCCGATACCGGTCGGGCGCGGTGTCGAAGCGGATCGTCGGATCGTCCATCGGTCCCCCGGAGATGGTCGGTGCCGCGGTGTGAGCCCTGGCGAGCCCGGACCACGACCGTCATTCTACGCAATGACAGCAATACGTCAATAATATGTAGCATGTCGACGTGATGGCTGGTCCGATGTGTTGCCCGGTCCCCTGGCTCGGGCCGGGCCGGTACCCTGCCCGCCATCGCCAACCACGACCCCAGCACCGATCCGCCCCACGCGGCCGCCCTGGCCTCGGCTTTGGGCGCGGGGCGGGACCAGTCGGGTGGGGCCGACACCAGCCGGGCTCTACTCATGACCGTCCTGGGCGAATACGTGCTCCCGGGGGGCGGTGGCGCCTGGACCCAGAGTCTCATGGCCGCCCTGGCCGCGCTGGGGGTACGGGAGAAGGCGGCCCGTCAAGCCATCGCCCGGCTCCATGAGCAGGGATGGCTGGAGCGCAACCGCGTCGGCCGCCAGACCCGCTGGCACCTCACCCCTGATCTGACCCGACTCCTGACCGTCGGGGCCGACCGCATCTACGGTTTCGGCCAGGTCGAGCGGCCCTGGGACGAGCGCTGGGTCGTCCTGCTGGTCAGCGTCCCCGAGCCCGAACGGTCGGCCCGGTACCGGATGACCGTCCGCCTCCGGTGGGCCGGCTTCGGCTCCCTGGGGCAGGGCACCTGGCTGTCCCCCTGGGTCGACGACGAGGCGGCCGCGGTCGGGGTGCTCGACGAGCTCGGTCTGGCCGGCACCTCGTTCCGGGCCACCCTGGGCGAGCTGGGCGACGCCCACCAGCTGGCCGACCAGGCGTGGGACCTCGACGCACTACGTCTCCGGTACGACGAGTTCCTACGCGACGCCGACCGACTGGTGGCCGCCACCGCTCCCCGGGGGCCGCTCCTACCGGCCGCGGCCCTGAGCCGGCTGGTTCACCGGTGGCGCCAGTTCCCCTTCGTCGATCCGGACCTGCCGACCGACCTCCTGCCCGGTGGTTGGCCGGGGGCCACCGCAGCGGCCCGGTTCACCGAACTGCGGGAACGATGGCGCAACGACGCCGGCCGCTGGTGGCTCGAGACCGACACCGCATTCGGGTCCGAACCCGGTCAAGGCCCGGCCTGACAGGCAACACAGTGGCCGGTCACCCGCACGTCGACCGTGGCCGGCGCGAACGCCGACGCCCGGTCGATCTGCCGGCGCAGGCTGGCCACGAGCTGGGAGTCGTGGTGCTCCACCGTGCCACAATCGTCACAGACCAGGTGGATGAAGGTGTCGCCGTGGGCCCGTTCCCAGCTCACCGCATCCCCCAACCGGGACTCCCGCACGAGGTCGAGCTCGGCGAACAGGGCCAGGGCCCGGTAGACCGACGACAGGTTCACCGCCGGGTCGATCTCGGCCACCCGCTCGGCCACCTGATGGGCGTTGAGATGACCGGCGTCGGTGGCGAGGGCGTCCCACACCACCCGCCGAGCGTGGGTCACCCGATGCCCGTTCGACCGCAGCATCTCGTCCAGGTCCACCCGGCCAGCTTACGCACCGGTGGCAGGGCGGTCCGCACCCATCGGTATTGCCAGTTGTTTGCAGTAACAACCGAAGCGTAGGCTGAGCCGCCAACCCGCATCCTGGAGCCCCGGAGCCGCCCCGATGATCGCCATGCACGCCCCCGACGGTCTGCTCAGCCCCCCGGTGGCGCTGGTCACGGCGCTGATCAGCGTGGCCGTTCTGGCCGTGGCGGTCCGGATGAGCGGGCGGCAACTCGGGGACCGGCAGGCCCCCCTGGCCGGGTTGGCCGCCGCGTTCATCTTCGCTGCCCAGATGGTCAATGTGCCGGTGGCGGCCGGCACCAGTGGCCACCTGTTGGGGGGCACCCTGGCTGCGGTCCTGCTCGGCCCCTGGGTGGGCGCCGTCGTGGTGGCCGTGGTGGTCGTGGTCCAGGCGCTCGTCTTCGCCGACGGGGGGATCACCGCCCTCGGCTACAACCTGCTCGACATGGCCATCGTGCCGACCTTCGCCGGCTGGGCCCTGTTCGTCGCGATGCGGCGGGTGATGCCGGCCCGGGCCAGCGGTGTGGTCGGCGCCGCCGCGCTGGCCGCGGGCGTGTCCACCGTCCTGGCCGCGGCCACCTTCTCCCTGCTGTGGCTGTTCGGGGCCACCGCCCCGGTCCCCTTCGACACCGTGTTCGCCTCCATGGTCGGGGTCCACACCCTGATCGGTGTGGTCGAGGCGGTCATCACCGGCTCGGTGGTGGGTGCGGTGCTGGCCACCCGCCCCGATCTGGTCTACGGGGCGCGCGATCTGGCGCTCACCCCGATACCGGGCCGGGCCCGGGTCGACACCCGGACCTTCGTCATCGGGGCCGTGTTCGCCACCCTGGCGGTGGCCGCGGTGGTCAGCCAGTTCGCCGCTGACACCCCCGACGGGCTCGACCGGGTCTCGCAGGATCAGGGCATGGCCCCCGACACCGAGCCCGCCCTGTCGTCGGGGCCCTTCGCCGACTACGCCACCGAGGGCATCGGGAACGAGTCGGCCAGCCTGGCCCTGGCCGGCACGGTCGGTGTGGCCCTGACCGTGCTGGTGGGCGGGGGCATGCTGAGCGCGGCCCGCCGGATGAGCCGGCCGGCCGTCATCCCGTCGGCCCGGTGAGCGGACGCCACGGCGGGGTCGGGCCTCCCCTGGTCGGTGCCAACCACCCCCCACCCGGATCCGGACCGCACCCCGGCTCCGACGATCCCGGGCAGGACCGGCGCCGGCACCTCGCCCCCGAGGTGAAGCTGGTGGGTCTGCTCGGGTTCGTGACCGGGATGGCGGTCACCCCCCGCCACGGAGTCGTTTTCCTGCTCGGCGACCTCGCGGTGCTGGCCGGTGCGATCGCCTGGGCCCGGCTTCCCCCCGGGACGGTCGCCCGCCGCCTGACCGTGGTCCTCCCCTTCCTCCTGGCCGCGCTGGCCCTGCCCCTGGTGGCCGGGGGTGAGCAGGTGAACGTGGCCGGCATCGGCCTGTCGGTGGACGGCCTGGGGGCCGGGGCGGCCATCGCGGCCAAGGCCGTGTTGGGGGCCGGGGCCAGCATCGTCGTCGCGGCCACCACCCCGGTCGCCGATCTGATCACCGGGCTCGGCCGGCTCCGCCTCCCGCCCGTCATCGTCTCGATCGTCGCCTTCATGTTCCGCTACCTCGACCTCGTCGGCGACGAGGCGGCCCGGATGCGGCGGGCCATGACGGCCCGGGGGATGCGATCCCGCTGGCTGGGTGACGCCGGTCCCCTCCTGGCCGCCACCGGAGCCCTGTTCGTCCGCAGCTACGAGCGGGGCGAGCGCGTCCACCGGGCCATGCTGGCCCGGGGGTACACCGGGGTGATGCCCGACCCCGACCGGGCCATCGCCCCCCTCCGGCAGTGGTCGGTAGCTGTCCTGGTCAGCGCCCCGGCGTGGATTCTCGCCGGGGTCGCCGCCTGGCGTCCGGGCCGGTGACCGGGGCCGCGGTGGAGATCCACGAGGTCTCCTACCACTATCCGGATCGGGCGGAGCCGGTGCTGGACGGCCTGTCGTTGCGGGTCGAGGCCGGGGAACGGGTCGCCGTGCTCGGGCCCAACGGCTCGGGCAAGACGACCCTGATGCTGCACCTCAACGGTCTCCTCACCCCCCAGGCCGGTCGGGTCGTCGTCAGTGGTGTCCCGGTGGACGACGGATCGATGGCCGAGGTCCGGCGGCGCGTGGGCCTGGTCTTCCAGGACCCGAACGACCAGTTGTTCATGTCCCGGGTGGCCGACGACGTCGGTTTCGGGCCGGCCAATCTGGGCTGGCCGGCCGAGCGTCGGGACCGGGCGGTCGCCGCCGCGCTCGCGGCGGTCGGGGCCGGCGACCTGGTGGAACGGACACCCCATCACCTCAGCGGTGGTGAGAAACGGCGGGCCGCGATCGCCACCGTGCTGTCGATGGACCCCGAGGTGGTGGTCCTGGACGAACCGACCGCCGGGCTCGACCCACTCGGCCACCACGAACTGGCCGAGCTCCTGGTGGGCCTGCCCCAGACCCAGGTCATCGTGACCCATGATCTCCCCTTCGCCCTGGCCACCTGCCCACGGTCGGTGGTGCTGGATCGGGGCCGGATCATGGTCGACCGGCCCACTCCCGATCTCCTGGCCGACGCCGAGGTCCTCTCCGCCCACCGGCTCGCCCTGCCCTTCGGCTACCGGGGCTTCCAACCGTCCTGACCGTCCCGGGCGGTCGCAAGCGACCATCCGGCTCGGCTCCGGCCGGGTCACTAGACTCCCCCACGTCAACGACGTCGCTGAACGGAGCACACCATGAGCAACGACCCCCTCTACGGCCTACCCGAGGTCCCGGATTTCACCGTCACCAGCCAGGACTTCGCCGAGGGTGAGAACTTCCAGCTCCCCCAGATGTCGGGTCTGTTCGGGGTGGAGGGCGGCGAGGACCGTTCCCCCCAGCTGAGCTGGTCCGGCGCCCCGGAGAACACCCTCAGCTACGCCGTCACCGTGTTCGACCCCGATGCTCCCACCCAGTCCGGATTCTGGCACTGGTCGGTGGCGAATATTCCCGCCGACGTGACCGCTCTCGCCGCCGGTGTCGGCAACGCCGAGGGTGCCGGCCTGCCCCCGGGCGCGATCCAGTACCGCCACGACGGCGGCGCCGTCGGCTTCGTCGGGGCGGCCCCGCCTCCCGGGCACGGGGTGCACCGTTACTTCTTCATCGTACATGCGCTCGACGTCGCCGACATCGGTGTCCCGGCCGAGGCCACCCCGGCCTTCCTGAACTTCAACATCGCCGGACACATCCTGGCCCGAGCGGTCCTGGTGGCCAACGCCAAACGGTGAAGCCGGCGCGTCGGGACCGATCTCTTCGGTCCCGACGCCTCGATCACGGATTTGTCGGCCATCATGAACCGGGCGGCCCGCCGGGTCGCGCCTTCAGTCAAGCTTCAGGTGTGCGACCGATGAGCAATCAAGAACCGAACTGGTATCCCGACCCTGGTCAGCGTCACGAGTACCGCTACTGGGACGGGAACGCGTGGACCGACCATGTCAGCAACGGTGGGGTGACCACCACCGAACCCCTGGGCGCTCCCCCGCCCCCCACCACCCAGGCCCAGCCGCCGCCACCGGCCGCTGCGAACGGGCAGGACGGGCTCGACGAGCTTGAGCGGTCGCTCACCGTCGGCGACTCCAAGCACGCCCAGCGGGTGCACCGCCAGATGACGGCGGGTGGCCGTTCCGGGATCGGGCTCCAGGGTCCGGTGGCCAGTGGCGGAGGCACCGTCCTCACCGAGCCCATCCTGGTCGTCAACCAGAAGGCCAAGTTGGTGGAGCTGAGCAACCAGTACCTGGTGTTCGATCAGCACGGCAACCAGATCGCCATGGTCAACCAGGTGGGTCAGAGCACCATGCGGAAGATGGCCCGCCTGGTGTCCAACATCGACTCGATGCTCACCCACCGCCTCGAGATCGCGGACGCCACCGGGCAGGTCGTGCTGCGGGTCACCCGCCCCGGAACGATCTGGAAGTCGACGGTGATCGTGTCGGACGGGGCCGACAACGAGTACGGCCGAATCGTCCAGCAGAACGTGATGGGCAAGATCCGTTTCGCGCTCCAATCCGGCGGCCAGACGCTCGGTGAACTCAAGGCCGAGAACTGGCGGGCCTGGAACTTCCGGATCGAGGACACCAACGGGGCCGAGATCGCCCGGATCACCAAGACCTGGGAGGGGGTGGCCAAGGCCATGTTCACCACCGCCGACAACTATGTGGTCCAGCTCCACCATCGCTCGCCGGAACCGCTGCATCAGCTCATCGTGGCCAGCGCCCTCTGTATCGACACCACCCTGAAGCAGTCGAGCGGCAACTGACCGCCCGCACGGTCCGCCCGGCCCGGCGGGGTTCGTAGGCCGTCCCACCCGGCCGGTTCCAGGACCGGGTGGGACGCCGCCGCATGGGTTCCCGGACACTCCCCCCAACCGGCGCAGGACCACCGCGCCGCGGGGACGACGGGTCGGCCCCGCGCCGGACGGCCGGGTTCCCCGACGGACGCGACCGACGGATCGAAACCCGCCAGACGCCCGGTGGTCCCGTCCGTCACTACACCTGAGTCACTCGGGGTGCCGCTGATACCGGGTTCTGGGCCGGACAGCGGAAAAATCCTGGCGTTCGGCCCGCGGGCCCGCCTGGACGCTCGGCCGAACTACCGCTCGGCCGAGAGTTCACGCACCGTTCGGCGCAGGGATTGTTCCTCGGCCCACCGCTCCGTCTCGTCGCGAACCACCGCGGCAATACCCACCGGCTTGCCGTCGTCGCCCGGAATCAGCGAGACGGTGAAGGCGATGGAATGCCGTTGCCCGTCGGCGTTCAACGCCGGCACCCGCAGAAGATCGTCGGCGTACCGGGTGATCCCGGTTTCCATCGTCTTCTCGTAGCCCGCCCAATGGGCGGGCCGCTGCTTCTCCGGGATGATCAGGTCGAGCGACTGGCCGATCGCCTCGTCGGCCGACCACCCGAACACCCGGGCCGCCGCCCCGTTCCAGTAACGAATGATTCCCTCGGCGTCGCTGATGATGACGGCGTCAGCCAGATCATCGACCAGGTGCGCCAGGACCCCCTGTGTCACATCCATGCTCGTCACCCTAGTCGGGGTGTGCGGGACGGGAGGCCAGGGGGCCGGCGCCGGCCGGGCCGTGCTAGACCCGGAGGATGGTCGGTTCCCTCCGAGACCCTGCTCGCCCCGTGATCATCGAGGCCGCCGTCAACGGTGGCACCACGAAAGCCACCAACCCGAACGTGCCGATCAGCGACGACGAGATCGTGGCCGACGCGTTGGCCTGTTTCGAAGCCGGCGCGGCCATCGTCCACCACCACATCACCGGCCATGGCCGGTCCGGGGCGGAGGCCGCCGAGGTCTACCTCGGGATCTGGCGCCGGGTCCTGGCCGACCGGCCCGACGCCCTGTGGTATCCGACGATCAACCTCGGGCCCGACACCGGCTGGTACGACCACATCGCTCCGCTGGCCGCGTCGGGCCTGCTACGGCTCAGTCTCAGCGACCCGGGTCCCGTGAACCTCGGCCGCCTCGACGACCATGGGGTGCCGGCCGGAGGCTGGACCTACCGGAACACGTTCGACCAGATCGCCGAGCAGCTGGCGTTGTGCCGCGACCATGGTCTCGGGCCGAGCTTCGCCATCTACGAACCGGGCTTCGCCCGGGTGGTGGTGGCCTACCATCGGGCCGGACGGCTACCCCCGGGGGCCCTGCTCAAGTTCTACCTGGCCGCCGACCGGGGCCTGACCGGCACCCCGTTCGGCCTGCCGGTCACCCCCACTGCCCTGGCCGCCTACCTCGAGATCGTGGACGGGACGGGGCTGGCGTGGGCGGTGTCGGCCGTGGGGGACGATCTGGGACGCTCCCCGGTGATCGGCCCGGCGTTGGCGCTCGGTGGCCACCTCCACGTGGGCCTGGAGTTCTACGGTGGTGACCGGCAGCCCACCAATGCGGAACTCGTCACCGAGGCGGTGGCGGCCGCCGACTCGGCCGGTCGGCCGGTGGCCGACGGTGTCACCGCGGCCAGGCTGCTCGGCCTGCCCACCCGGTAGCCGAACGGGCTCATCCGGCCCCGCACGGGGTTGACGCCGCGGGGTTGAACACCTCGGCCACGGCCTGGTTGGCGGGATTGGCCCCGAAGTCGAGTCCGGCCGTCTCCCCCCGGTCCAACCAGGTGTCGGTGGACGGGTCGTACAGGCCGAAGCCCCCGGCCCGGGTGGACAGGTGCCAGACCGCGAACGAGACCTCGTCGAACTGACCGCTGGGCGCCTCGATCCGGTCGAGGGGTCGGCCGGCACTGTCGACGCCGCCGTGGAGGCTGTGCAGGGCGGTCACCCGGTCGCACAGCAGCAATTCGGCGTGGCCCCACCCCTTCCAGATGCCGTTCCGCCGGGCGTAGGGGATGACGCCGAGCTCACCGAGGAACAGGGGCATACCGGCGGCCTGGGCCACGGCGTCCTGGGACTCGGTGTTGCGGATCATCCGGTCGCGGGTCTCGGCCCGGACCGTGTCGGCCACCGTGGTGGGACAGGGCCGCGGCGTGCTCGACGCCGACCAGGTGGCGTCGCTGCCGTAGCAGCCGGTCCGACGGTCGGACTCGGCGGAGACCCCGGTCTTGGCCCCCCGCCAGTAGGGCTTGGCTGCGGTGGCATCGCCGTAGCCGTCCGCAGGAGCGTTGTCGTGGTCGCGGAGTTCGTCGACGTCCGGCCGGTCGGGATCGGCCACCCCGGTGGTGTAGCTGTGGGCCGAGTAGACCAGGTGGTCCACCACCGGTTCGGCCTGATACACCTGGGCCACGGCATCGGCGTCACTCAGCATCCCGCCGTAGAACCCGGTCACCACCAGGGGTTTGTCGGCCAGGACGTCCCGAAGACCGGCCGCCCACGCCTTCTGGATCTCGGCCGCGGTGGCGCTGTTGGCGTAGAAGTTCCCCCGGTACGGGTGGGGCTCGTTGACCAGTTCGAGGGCGGCCACACTGCCGAGCCCGGCGGCCTCATGGCCGGCGAGCCAGTCGGCAACGTCCTCCAGATAGCGGTAGGCCAGCTCCTGGCCCCGGTCGGCGGCCGGATACCGGCTGTCGGCGGCGGGAACGTTCCAGGTCAGGACCTCGAGCGAGTCGTTCGGGTGGTGCTGGTCCTGCACCGGGGCCGACGTGGCGCCTCCGAAGTCGAGGGCGGTGGCCGTCATCGCGGTGCCGTCGTTGTTGGTCTGGGGCGCCGACCAGGCGTCGTCCCACGCCCACTGGGGGATCCAGAACCCGGCCTCGGCGCCGCCGCCGAGGTGGAGGGGATCGAGTATCACGTCGACGCCTTCGGCGTCCGCCCACTGCAGGAAGGGCAGGATCGTCGTGTCGAGGTGATCGGCCACGGACGCATCCCGGGTCGGCTGGACGTCCGACCAGTGGAGCACGAGGCGGATCGCGTTGAACCGGGTGGCCACCTCGGCCATGTCGGCCTGGTCGAGCTGGGCGAACGCGGGCACGTCGGCCCGGACCGATACGGCTTCCCAGCGGGCGGGCGTCGTCGGGTCCGCGGTCTGCACCAGCTCCCAGCGGCCGTCGATCCGGGCCGTGGTCCACGGTTCGGGGCCGGTGACGGTGAGCGACGGTGACGCCGTCCGGTCACCGTTGAGGGCGTGACGGGTCGGCTCCACCCACCAGGTGGCGGTGGTGCCCGGGGCCACCTGGTCGTCGACGAGGGTGATGGTCAGACCGTCGGGACCGGTGGCCGCGGCCGCGCTGGTCCAGCGCACGAACTGGGGCTCGGCCCCGGCGGCCTGGCGGTGGAGGTTGTAGCCCGCCACCCCGGTCACATGGGGGAACCGGACCTGGACGGCCCCGGTGGTCGGATCCGCCTCGACGGTGACGGAGCCGACCGGGACCGGATCGGGGCCGACCAGGCAGGTGACGGCCGGGCTCGGGTCCCAGGCCCCGTCCGGGGTGGTCCGAACCAGGTACTGGGTCGCCCCCGAGGCCGGGTTGCCCGTGTCCACCCAGGTGGTGGCCGGGCCGTCGACCCGGCCACGCCAGTAGCGACGGGTCGACGGCTCGACCTGGCGGTAGACCACGTAATCGGCTCCGGGCCCGGCCGACCAGCCCACCCGGTGGGTGCCGTCATGGAGGCGGGTGGCGTGGCATTGTGCGGTCGGAGCGGGCGCGGCGGCCGCCGGCCGGACCGGCACGGCAACCAGCACGGTGGCCACGACTGCGGCGGCCAGGGCACCGGCCACACCAGGTGGGGTGCGCGGCCGGCGGGCGGCGCGGACGGCGGGTCGGGACCGTCCGGACGGTCGTCGGGTCGCGACGGGATCAGGCGACGGGCAGGGGGGCATGGGTGCTCCTGACGGGCGCGCCGGACACGCCCGTCCCGGGACCGGATCTCAGCTCATGAGGACGGCCGGTTCGAGGGGCGGGGCGGCGGCGGGGCGGCGGGTACGGCCAGTGTCACCTGGCGGTTCGCGCCTGTCAACGACCCCCGTCTGCGCCGCATGGGGCCCGCGTCGTACCGCCGTTTGCGGGGCCTGCCTGTCCACCGATCATCAGTAATAACGATTTGAACGGCGCGGCTCGGGCGTTGGTTCAGGCCGGGTATCGCGACCAGACGCCGGTTTCGAAATCGTGGATCTTGCACTCCCGCACCGCTCGCAGGTACGCACGCACCGAGATGCGCCGACTCACGACGTCATCGGGGAAGGCCCGCTGGATGGCCCGACCGGCATCGGGCAGGTGGTAGCAGGGGATCCGCATATCCACATGATGGGGGATGTGCACCATGATCCAGTGGAAGAACAGCTCCCAACCCGGTGGGCCCCGCAGGATCGTGGTCCCCTCGACCTGGCCGCGGTACCGGTTCCAGTCCCGGCGGGTCCACCAGCGGATCTCGGGGTCGATGTGGTGCACGTACACCACCCACCCGATGGTCTGGCAGAACAGCAGGAACGGGACGACGAACAGTTTCACAAAGGCCCACAGGCCGGCACCGGCACCGCCCGACCAGGCGAGGCAGGCGACCAGGCCGATCACGACGAAGGCGATGACCAGGAGCCGGTCACGCCGCATGGCCCGGGCCCAGCGCTCGGGCGGCCGGAAGGTGACCATCTTGTCGAACCAGACGCCACGGAGGTAGTAGGCGCCGGCGCCGAACGGACCCCATTCGAGGCGGTGGCGCAGCCGCGCCAGACGGCCCATGGCCTCCCACTCGGCCCGGGTAGTGGGGTGCCACACGAAGTCCATGCCCTGGCGCAGGGTGTGGCCGTGATGCACCCGGTTGTGCCCGAACTTCCACTGCTCGGTGGCGTGCCAGGACGGCAGCATGGTGAGCCGGGCCGTGATCTCGTTCAGCCGCGACGAATCGAACAGGGCGCCGTGGGCGGCATCGTGGCCGAGCACGAACAGGCCGGCCACCGCGAGGCCGGCCAACAACCACAGCGGCACGAGGAGCAGGGGGTTGTCGGTGGACGCCAGACCCCACAGGGCGAGCAGGTACACGGTGAGGTCCCGGCCGATCAGGAACAGGCCTCTCGCCGTGGAGCGCCGGTAACACGCCGGCGGGATGACGTCGATGACCGGTTTGAGCCCGGTCGGCTTGCCGTCGGGTTCTGTCGCCGTCATGCCGTGAACTCTAAACCTACCTACTGGTCGGTAGGGAGTGGTCGATCGACACATTGACACCACGGCCCGAACCACCCGTTGGGGTGACAGGCGTACGCGAACCGGCCCGGAGGTGGGCACCTCCGGGCCGGTGACGCGATGGGGGAACGGGAGCGCCGGCGGGCGCTAGCGCTGGGTGCCGACCTTGAGGTCCTTGAAGGCGACGCCACGGTCGACGGCGATGTCACGGGGCAGTCCGAGGACCCGGTCGCCGATGATGTTGCGCTGGATCTCGTCGGTGCCACCGGCGATCGAGGAGCTGAACGAGCCCACGGTCTGGCGGGCCAGCTCGCCGCCTTCGGCGTCGCCGGCCGACCACGCCTGGGAGGCCGGGCCGGCCGCGTTCATCAGCATCTCCCGCATCCGCCACTGGATGACGGAACCGAACAGCTTGCCGAGGGACCCGCCGGGGCCGGGGGTCCGGCCGGTCTGGAGCTCGGCCCGGGTGCGGAGCGCCATGAGCGACTTGGCCGTCTCCATGGAGTAGATGGTCATCAGGTTCTGGCGGACGTTGGGGTCGGCCAGGGTGCCGCCGGCCTCGGCGGCCGCCTTGAGCAGCTTGTAGTTGGGTTGGCTGATCTTGCCGCCACCGATGGTACCGATGGCCACCCGCTCGTACATGAGCATGGCCGTGGCCTGGTTCCAGCCGTTGTTGAGCTCGCCGAGGAGGTTGTCGGCCGGGATGCGGACGTCGGTGAAGAAGACCTCGTTGAAGTGGCGGCCACCGTCGATCTGGTGGATGGGACGCACCTCGACGCCGGGGGCGTCCATGGGGAGGATGAACATGGAGATCCCGGCGTGCTTCACCGCGTCGGGGTCGGTCCGGGCGATCAGCACCGCGTAGTCGCTGATGTGGGCCAGGGTGGTCCACACCTTCTGGCCGTTGATGATCCACTCGTCACCATCGCGCTCGGCCTTGGTCTGCAGGCTGGCCACATCGGATCCGGCGCCCGGCTCGGAGAACATCTGGCACCATAGGGTCCGCCCGGCGATGTTGTCGGGCATGTAGGTCTTGCGCTGCTCGTCGGTACCGAAGTCGTTCAGCACCGGGAGGCACATCCCGTGGCTGATGATGAACTCGTTGTTCATCGTCGGGAATCGGGCCGATTCCTCCCGGAAGATCCGGTCGTGCGCCTTGGTGAGGCCGGCGCCGCCGAACGCCTCGTCGTACACGATTCCGGCCAGGCCAGCCTCGGACAGGGCCTCCTGGAAACCCTTCTGGGTGGGGTAGTCGGCGTTCGGGGCGGTGTTGTCAGCCAGGAACTCCCGGACCTTGGTCCTGAACTCCTCGGCTTCGCTGGTGCTGAGTTCTGCGTCGGCCATGGCGAGATTGTATGCTGCAATACAGTCATGAGCCAGACAGGTTCCCGAAACGTGCCCGAACACGAGCTGGACGCCCCCCCGTGGTTGCGGGTCGAGTCCACATTGATGGCCACCGCGCGCCGTATCCGTGAGGCCTACGATGCCGCCCTCAACACCCTGGAACTCAACCTGACCACCGCCTCCCTGCTCGCCTATGTCGCCGAGCAGGGCCCGATCACCCAGACGGCCCTGGCCGAACGGATCGGGGTCGGGCGGGCGGCGGCCGGCAGTGCCATCGACCGGCTCGAGGCCCGTGGTCTCCTGACCCGGTCCGCGGATGAGAACGATCGCAGGGTGTGGCTGGTCGGTGTGACTGTTGACGGGCGGGAAACGGCCGATCGGATCACCGACATCGACCGGCGAATCCGGGAACGGCTGCGCCACGACGTCACCCGGCAGGAGCGGCAACACCTGGCGTCGCTCCTGGTCAGACTGCAGCGAAACGCGGTCACGGCCACCACCGAAGTGGTGCTGGGCGGGGCCACCAACACCGAGCCGGAGCGCGCCGACGACGGGTAGCCCCCGGCGTCTCGCCGACGGTCCCGGGGCGGGCGATGGTCACACCGTTCACCACAACGACACCTGCGTCCGCCAGAATTCCCCTTCAGAAAGCAGAGGATCCCCCAAGATGACCCAAACCATGCGTGAAGCCGTGATCGTCGACGCCGTCCGGACCCCCGGCGGCCGGCGGAACGGTCAACTGGCCGATTGGCACCCAGTCGACCTGGCCGCCCACGTGCTGAAGGCCTTGCAGGAGCGCAACAACCTCGACCCGGCCATCGTCGACGACGTGATCATGGGCTGTGTCATGCAGGTCGGTGAGCAGGCGCTCAACATCGGCCGCAACGCCGTCCTGGCCGCCGGCTGGCCCGAATCGGTTCCGGCCACCACGGTCGACCGTCAGTGCGGTTCCAGCCAACAGGCCGTCCACTTCGCGGCCCAGGGCGTGATGTCCGGGGCCTACGACGTGGCCGTGGCGGCCGGTGTCGAGGTGATGACCCGGACCCCGATGGGTTCCAGTGTCGTCGAAGGCATGGGCTTCCCGTTCCCGGCGTCGATGCAGGAGCGCTACGCCGACACCGGCCTCCCGCCCCAGGGCATCGGGGCCGAGATGATCGCCGACGAGTACGGTTTCACCCGCGAACAGCTCGACGCCTTCGGGGCCGAGAGCCAGCGCCGGGCCGCCCAGGCCACCGAGGAAGGCCGGTTCGAGAACGAGATCGTGCCCGTGCCGGTCACCGTCGACGGCCAGACCACCACCGTCACCCGTGACGAGGGCATCCGTGAGGGCACCACGGCCGAGACGCTGGCCAAGCTGAAGCCGGCGTTCAAGGAAGACGGCAAGATCACCGCCGGGAACTCCAGCCAGATCTCCGACGGTGCGTCGGCGGTGCTGATCATGAGCGCCGAGAAGGCCGCCGAGCTGGGGCTCAAGCCCCGGGCCCGGTTCCACAGCTTCGCCGTGGCCGGCACCGATCCGGTCACCATGCTGAAGGGCCCGATTCCGGCCACCGAGAAGATCCTGGCCCGCTCCGGGCTGTCGATCGACGACATCGACCTGTTCGAGGTCAACGAGGCCTTCGCCCCCGTGGTGCTGGCCTGGCAGAAGGAGTACGGCGCCGACCTGGCCAAGACCAACGTCAACGGCGGCGCCATCGCCCTCGGGCACCCGCTTGGCTGTTCGGGCGCCAAGCTGATGGCCACCCTCCTCAACGAGCTCGAGCGCACCGGGGGCCGTTACGGCCTCCAGACGATGTGCGAGGGCGGCGGTCTGGCCAACGCCACCATCATCGAGCGGCTCGACTGAGAGCCGGAAACGGACCCATCCCCTCCCATGGCCGATCACCCCGCTGAACGCACTGCGCACGCTGAGCACACCGCCGACGAACGGGCCGCGGCTGCGGCCCGCACGTACGCCAGCTTCGCACCCGACGTCGAGCCGGCGCGGCTGGCCGCCTCGCTCGGGCGGCGGATGGGTCCGTTGGGCCACTTCGCCTACCAGACGGTGGGCGAGATGTGGGACCGTCCGGGGCTGAGCCGGCGTGACCGGTCCCTGCTGGTCATCTCGTCACTGGCCGCCCAGGCCCGCGACGAGGAACTGGTCCTGCACACCCAGGTCGGGCTACGGCACGGCCTCACCCGGATCGAGATCGAGGAAGTCCTGCCCCACGTGGCCGCCTACGCCGGTTTCCCGGCCGCGGTGGCGGCCGGCCGTCAGATCGACGACGGGCTCCGGATCGCCGAGGGGGTCGAGCGGCTCAGCGACCGTTCGGCTCCCTCGGTGGCATCCGATGTGCACCGCGACGAAGCGGCCGCCGAGGTCGTGGCCACCATGCGGGGCCGGGAACCCCGGCGCCCGTCGGTGGAGCTCGACGCCTACCGGGCCCGGTTCGGCTCTGTCGGTGAGATGGCCTTCCGGTGGGCGTTCGGGGAGATCTGGTCGCGTCCCGAGCTCGGTCGCCGGGACCGTTCGGTGGTGGCCATCGCCATCATGGCCACCCTCGACATGTCCCGGCAGCTCCACGACCACATCATCTTCGGGATCGAGCACGGCCTGACCCCGCCCGAGATCCGGGAGATCGTCACCCACCTGTCGCTCTACATCGGGATCCCCCGGGCCATCGAGGCCATGGCCGTCGTCGACGAGACCCTCCCCCCGCCGAACTGAGCCCGGCCCGACCGGCCGTTCAGGCCCCGTCGCCGGTCGGCAGGTCGGCCATCGTGGCCAACGCCCGAGCCGAGGCCTGGACGACGGGGAACGCCAACGCGGCCCCGGTCCCCTCCCCCAGCCGGAGGCCGAGATCGAGCACGGGACGCAACCCGAGCGCCGCCACGGCCACCGAGGCCGCCGGTTCGGTGGAACGGTGCCCGGCCAGGGCGCACGACGCCACCCCGGGGGCCAGCCGATCGGCCACGCACAGGGCCGCCCCGGCGATCACCCCGTCGACCAGGAACGGGACCCGCCGGCGGGCGGCCTCCGCGTAGAACCCGGCCAGGGCGGCGATCTCGAGGCCGCCGAGCTCGGACAGCAACACCTCCCCGCTCGGTTCGCCGTCACCGGCAGCGGCCACGGCACCGAACCGCCGCAGCGCTGCGGCCACGAGCAGCCGCTTGTGGTCAATCCCGCCGGGGGGTGGACCGGCGCCCGGGCCGACCACGTCGGCCGCGTCCACACCGGTCGTGGCCGCGATGAGGGCCGCCGACGGGGTGGTGTTGCCGATCCCCATCTCCCCGCCGATCAGACAGTCCGCGCCCGCCTCGATCTCCACCCGGGCGCGTTCCGCACCCACCGCAACGGCAGCGGCCGCCTCGTCGGGGGTCATGGCCGGGCCGTGCACGATCGAGGCCGTACCCGGACGGATCCGTCGATCCACGACCTCGGTCCCGGTGGGGAGCGGACCGGCCACCCCCACGTCGACCACGCTCACCCCGGCCCCGATGGTGGCGGCGAAAGCGTTGATGGCGGCTCCGCCCCGGCCGATCGTGTCGACCATGGCCACCGTGACGGCGGAGGGCCAGGCGCTGGCCCCGTCGGCCACCACCCCGTGGTCGCCGGCGAACACCACGATCGCCGGCCGTTCCGGGACGGCGGGAGGGCACCGGCCGCTGAGCCCGGCGAGATGGACGGCGATGTCCTCCAGCACCCCGAGCGAACCCGGCGGTTTGGC
>JBKDZN010000223.1:0-21802 GCA_047971245.1 Acidimicrobiales bacterium | reverse complement strand
CCTGGCCGACCGGTTCCTCGGCTACCTCGAGCATTCCCTGATCCGGGCCGCCGCCACCGCGGCGGTGTGCGTACTCGTCGCGGTGCTCGTGACCAGCGCGACCCGATTCGGCCGGGCGCGGCTGACCGAACCGGCCATCCGGCTGGCCACGGTGGGCTACGCCGTCCCCGGACCCGTGGTGGCCATCGGGGTGCTCCTGGCCGTGGTGGCCGCCGACGATCTCCTGGAACGGCTGGGCGGGAACCTCCCGGGCGTCGTCGCCACCGGTTCCCTGCTCACCCTGGTGTACGCCCTGTCGGTCCGGTTCCTGGCCCCGGGGCTCAACGCGGTCGAGGCCGGCCTCACCCAGGTTCCCGAGACCATGACGGCCACCGCCCGCAGCCTCGGCCACCGTCCCGTGGCGGTGCTCCGCCGGGTCCATCTCCCCCTCCTGCGGACCAGTGTGATCACCGCCACGGTCCTGGTGGTGGTGGACACCCTCAAGGAACTGCCCATCGTGCTGCTGTTGCGACCGTTCGATTTCGACACCCTTTCGGTGTGGACCTATAACCTCGCCTCGGAGTCGCGCTACCAGCAGGCGGCGTTGCCGGCATTGGCCATCATCGCCGTGGCCCTGATCCCGATCGGCCTGCTGGCCCGGCAGCTGCGATCGGCGGAGCCGTCCGAACCGATCCTGGCCCCCATCACCGAAGACCCGGAGCCCGGCCGATGACGAGTCGATCCACGACCACGGCGCTCACCGTGAGCGACGCCAGCCGCCGCTTCGGATCCGTGGTCGCCGTCGACGGGGTCGGTCTCACCCTGGGGTCCGACGAGCTGATCGCCCTGGTCGGCCCGAGCGGGTGTGGCAAGTCGACCCTGTTGCGGGCCATTGCCGGCCTCACCCCGCTCGACGGGGGCCGCATCGTCCTCGGGGACACCACCGTCGACGACGGCCGGCACCGGGTACCCCCCGAACACCGGTCGATCGGCCTGGTGTTCCAGGAGCACAGCCTGTTCCCCCATCTGGACGTGGCCGACAATGTCGGGTTCGGCCTGTCGGCACTCGGCCCGCGGGAACGCAGGGAACGGGTGGACGCCATGCTCACCCTGGTCGAGCTGGGCGGCCACGGGGGCCGCTTCCCCCACGAGTTGTCCGGCGGTGAGCGTCAGCGGGTCGCCCTGGCCCGGGCTCTGGCCCCCCGGCCCGCCCTGGTGCTCCTGGACGAGCCGTTCGCCAGTCTCGATCCCAACCTCCGGGTCCAGCTCCGCGCCGAGGTCGTCGGGGCGTTGCGGGCCACCGGCACCCCGGCGATCTTCGTCACCCACGACCAGATGGAGGCCATGGCCATCGGCGACCGGATCGCGGTCATGCGATCCGGCCGCATCGAACAGGTGGACCGCCCCGAGGTCGTGTTCCACGCCCCGGCCAACACCTTTGTGGCCGGTTTCATGGGTGAGGCCAGCTTCCTGGAGCTCGACCACGACCTCGACCTCGGCCAGGACCTCGACCAGGCGCCCGCCACCGGAGGCCACGGTCCGGTCACCGTGCTGGGACCGGTGGGATCCCCGCCGGAGAGCACCGGCCCGCCGTCGACGGTCGACGACCCGGTGGCCATGGTCCGGCCCGACGACGTCCTGTTCATCCCCGGCGACGGCGCCGGGGTGCGGGGCCGGATCACCGAGGCCGAGTTCCGGGGGGCGACCTGGTGCTACACCGTCGAACTGGCCGACGGCACCCGTGTGGCGTCCAGCCTGTCCCACCTGGATCCCCTCACCGTCGGCACCGTCGGGGTGGTGACGCTCACCCCCGGCCACCGCCAGATCCTGGTGCCCCGGGCCAGGTGACCGGCCCGCAACCCGCCACCGACCCCGGTCGGCGCCCGGCCCGACAGGTCGACGTCGCCGTGGTGGGGGGTGGCCCCACCGGCCTGACCGCGGCCCTCGCCGCCGCCCGCCGGGGCCTGGACGTGGACCTGTTCGAGGCGTCACCGTCGCTCGGGGGGATGGCGGCCGGCCTGACCGTGGCCGGGCTCCGGGTGGACCTGGGCAGCCACCGCCTCCACCCGTCGGCCACGCCGCCGGTCATGGACCTGCTCGGTGAGCTCCTCGGCGACGACCTCCAGCTCCGGGAGCGCAACGGTCGCCTCCGGTTCGGCGACCGTTGGGTCCGCTTCCCGCTCCAGCTCCCCGACCTGCTCCGGCGGCTTCCGCCGCGCGCCGCGGCCGAGGCCGCGGTCGACCTGGCCGGTGGACTGCGCCCGGCCGGACCGGCCCGGAACTACGCCGAGGTGATCCGCCACGGGCTCGGCGCCACCGCACTCCGCGAATTCCACGGGCCGATGGCCACCAAGCTGTGGGGTGCCGACCCCGAGGATCTGAGCAGTGAACTGGCCCGTCGGCGGGTGGCGGTGCGGACCCCGGGCCGGCTGGTCCGTACGGTCACCCGAACGACCCGGCGCTCCGGACGGGGTTTCTACTATCCCCGCACCGGGTACGGCACCATCGTGGAGCGGCTGGCCGACGCGGCCGGCCGGGCGGGAGTTCGCGTCCACCTGGCGTCACCGGTGACCGCCCTCACCCCGGCCGGACCCGGCCGGCCGGTCCGGCTCACCGGCGGCGACGGTGTCACCGGCGACGCCGCCCGGGTCCTGTGGACGGCCGGCCCGACCCGGCTGCTCACGGCCACCGGCCTCGACCCGTCACGGCTCCCGGCCCCACCCGAGCACCGGGCCCTCGTCCTGGTGTACCTGGCCGTCCCCCTCCACCGGTTCAGCCCGGTCGACGCCCACTACGTTCCCCAGGCCGACGTCGTGTTCAGCCGGCTCTCGGAACCGAAGAACTACCGTGACGGCCCCGACCCCGAGGGGATCACGGTGTTGTGCGCCGAGCTCCCGTGCTCGGTCGGTGACGGGATCTGGACGGCCGGCGACGATGACCTGGTCGCCTCGGTGCTCGACGGGATGCGGCGATGCCACCTCCCCATCCCCCCCGTGGACGGGGTGGCCGTGCACCGGCTCCCGTCGGTCTACCCGGTGCTCCGGGCCGCCGAGCCCGACGCCCGTGCCCTCCTGCTGGCCCGGGCCGACCGGGTACCGGGAGTGACCGTCCTGGGCCGCCAGGGCCTGGTGGTGGGGGACAATCTTCACCAGGTCATGGACATGGCTCTCGCCGCCGTGTCCTGCCTGACGAACGACCCGTCCCGGTCCGGCCCTGCGCCGCCGGGCGGGGACCACGGCTGGGACTCGGTCCGGTGGCTGCGGCATCGGCGCCGGTTCGACGGGTTCGTCGTGGCCGACTGATGGGTGCCCGCACCCCGGGGCCGGGCGCCCTGCTGATCGTGGCCGCCGTGGCCGGCCTGTCGGCACTGGTCGGGATCCCGGCCCGAGCCACCGCCGCCGCCCGGACCACCGCGGATGAGCCCCAGTACCTGCTGAGCGCGCTCAGCCTCGGCACCGACGGGGACCTCGACATCGCCGACGAGCTGGACACCGGCGCCTACCGGCCCTTCCACGAGATCCCGGTCGACCAGCAGACCCGGCCCCTGGACGGCGGGCGCCGGATCAGCCCCCACGACCCCCTCCTGCCGCTGATCCTGGCCGGACCGATGAGGTTCGGCGGCTGGGTCGCCGCCAAGGCCACCCTGGCGGTCCTAGCCGCCGTCACCGGTGCCGCCACCCTGTGGGTGGCCTCCCGGTGCTTCGGGGTGAGGACCCGGACCGGCGCGGTGGTCGCCGCAGGGGCGTTCGCCGGGGTGCCGCTCGCTCCCTACGGCAGCCAGGTCTACCCGGAGTTGCCGGCCGGCCTGGCCCTGCTGGTCATCGCGGCCGCGATCAGCGTCGTGGCCGAGGCACCCGCCTGCACCGCCACCGCCTCCGCCGTGACCAGCACCGTCGGCCCGGCCGCCCCGGCGAGCCGGTCCGCCGCGGCGGGCGGGGCCGGGTGGGGACCTTGGCGACCGGCGGCCGTGGCGGCCGGGGCGGTGGCCGTCCTGCCGTGGTTGTCGATCAAGTACGCACCGGTGGCGGGGGCGGCGGCGCTGGCCGCCACCTTCGCCCTGCGACGCCACCGGCGCCTGCTGGGCGCGGGGCTGGGGTTCTGGGTGCTCGCCGCCGGCACCTATGCGGCCGGTCACCTGGCCATCTACGGCGCCCTCACCCCGTACGCGGCCGGCGACCATTTCGTGGAGACGGGCCAGCTCAGCGTGGTCGGTACCGGGATCGATCCCATCGGACGGTCGCGGCGGCTCATCGGCCTGCTCGTCGACCGCACGTTCGGGATCGCCACCTGGTCGCCGTTGTGGGCCCTCCTTCCGGCCGCGGTCGGGGCGGTGATCGGCGAGGTCGTGGCCCTCGTCCGCCGCCGGGGCGGTCAGCCGATGGTGCCCGGTCGTCCCGGCGATCCGGTCCGGTGGCCGGGGCCCGTCTCGGCCCCGGTTCTGGCCGCCGGATTGTTGGCCGTGGTCTGGTCGACGGCCACGTTCGTGGCCCTCACCATGCACGGCTGGTGGGTTCCCGGCCGGCAGGTCGTCGTCGGGCTGCCCCTCGCGGTGTGCCTGATCGCCGCCCTGGTCGAGCGGGCCCCGGCGCCCCTGGCGACTCTGGCCGCCGGGCTGGGGGCGGCGGGCGCGGTGAACTGGTGGTGGCTGGCCCTGGAGTCCTCGACCGGTCGGGCCACCCTGGTGGTCGACCTGGCCGGCTCGACCGCACCGTTCCACCGGCTCCTCGCCCTCGTCGGCCCGGACGGGATGCGGGCCGCTCCGATCGACGACGTCCTCCTGGTGGTCTGGGCCGGTGTGGCCGGGCTGCTCACCGTCGCCGGTTACCGGCTCGGTGCCCGGGGCCCCGGCGGCACCGCCCGGGCTCAGCGTTCGAGCCGGATGTGGGGGCTGAGGTCGAAACCGTAACCGGTGAAGGCCGAGCGGGAGTCATGGCCGAGCAGGGCCGGGTCGAACACCCAACTGTCGAAACCGTGGACCTTCTGACTCGACCCGAAGAGGTTGTAGATGTAGCCGTACCAGAACCCTTGGACCGGGGCCGCCTTGGTGCCCGAGCTCGGCCAGTCGGTGATGATGGGGATCACGGCGAACCGCACGTCGTCGAGCATCTCGGACTCGAAGAGGGGACCGATCGTCTGGCCGGTCGGCACGACGGGTCCGAGGAAGTCGACGCGGAGGTTCGACAGGCGCTCGGGGGAGGTACCGACGAACGGAGCGATGATGCCGGTCCGGATCCACAGATCGGTTGCCCCCATGGTGTTGACGGTGACGTCGATGGGGACCGACACACCGCTCGCCGAGCTCCCGATCGTCGTCCACGAGGTCCCGTCGATCGAGGACTGGACCGCATAGGCCGGTCCCGGGCCGTCGGTGGCGATATCGGCCCGGATCCGGGCCGACGTCGTACCACTGGGCAGGGACACGCTGCGGTACACGAATGAGTTGATCGGCGCCGCTGCAGTGACCAGGAGGTGGGGCGGGAGGGCGGCCGGGGCGATCTGGAACGCCCCGCTGCTCTGGTCGCCGTCGCCGGCGGGTTCCATCCACGGTGTCGCCACCGCCGGCATGCCGGGGTCGGCGTAGCTGCCGTACCCGGCGACCCAGCTGTCGAGGACGCCGATGACCGATCCGGTGGGCAGGGAGGGGAGGATCAGCCCGGTGCTGTGGCAGTCGGGCACCGTCTCGATACCGGTGGCGGTGTCGTAGCGGTAGCCCTCCAGGAAGCAGGCCAGGCGGGCGTCGCCGGCCTGGTAGCTGGGGTCGCCGACCGGTGGCGGCAGGGCTCCGGTCGGCACCATCACCTCGGGGTAGAACAAGGCCCGGGTCTCGGGAGTCATCCAGTAGTAGATGTGGCGGCCGTTGAGGGTGAGCCCGAACTGGGTGATGGTTGGGCGCCCCGGGTTGGTGCAGTCGTCGGGCCGGGGATCGAGGGCGTTGGCCGGGGTGAAATCGGGCCGGGTCAGCCTCCCGCAGAAGGTCACCGTGCCGTTGGTGGTCTGCAGGCTGCCCCCGGTGACCATGCCCGCGGTGACCGGGGGCACACTGTTCCCGGTGCTGATGATCAGGTGGTTGGCCAGATCGGTGTCGGTGGCGTTGGTGGTGACGCACGGTGGGGAGTACAGCTTCCCGTCGCACACGCCGGGATCACCGGCCACATAAGGGACGACCTCATGATCGAGGTTCATGGCGTAGTTGACCGCCTGGGCCTCCCCGTCGAGGTTCCCGACCGACGGGATGTAGAACTGGCGGCGGGGGCTGAGGATGCTGGCGAAGAACCCGTCCTCGTGGCCGTCGCACGGGGTGCTGGAGCCGCTCATCTCGACACAGCGCATGCCGGGGTTGACCGATGCGGTCATCGTGGCGGGCAGGATCTTCCGGCTGCGCACCACCACGGTGGCTGCGTCGGCCCGGGGGGCCATGTCGAACGACGAGATACCGAGCACCCCGCCGAAGTACGTATCGATCAGCTGTTCGGGGATCACCACCCGGATCCGGGTGGCGTCCATGCTGAACGAGATGCAGGTGTTCCCGATGGCGTCGAGCAGGATCTCGACCCGTGGGAGCGGATCATCGGCGTTGCATCCGGTCCAGGCCGAGTGGGGCAGGCCGATGTTGCGCTCGACCAGGGCCATCGCCGAGCGGGTCGCGGCCCGGGTGTCGGGAAGGTCCTGGGCCCCGGCCAGGGCGGCCAGATCGGCCACACCCTGGAGGTCGAGACGCTGGCGGCGCAGGTTGCCGAGGTCGATGGCGAACGCCGAGACCGCCAGCAGCAGCATCATGAGGATGGCCGCGGAGGGCAGTACCATGCCCCGCTCTTGGCGTCGGTCGGGGTAGGGGCTCACGCGCACCAGCTCCAGTCGTCACCCGCGGGCAAGGTGTCCTCGTAGGGAAGCAGCTCGACGTCGCTCGACTCGATGCGGACCCAACGGGCGCTGCGCAACAACATCTGATCGACGAAGTTCTGGGTGACCCCGGTGATGCTGCGGGCCGGTACGGCCAGGCAGACCAGGGCCTGCTCACCGGCGGTCATCGTCCGTGGCGGCACGATCTTGACGTAGCTGACGCCCGTCGGGCTGTCGGAGAACTGGCGGAGCATGCACACCGTCCGCGTGGTGTCGGTGCCGTTCGGGTCGGTGCCGCAACTGCCTTGGAGCGGGTACTCGTCCACCGCCACCTCACGGGCGGCCCGGAAGGTGGCGTGACCCACCTGCTGGAGGTCGTTGAGGGCCAGCCCGAGATCGATGATCGCTGAGAAGAAGAGGACGAGGAGCGGCAGCACCAACGCGGCCTCGACCGTCGCTGCGCCCCGCTCACCGAGGCCACAATGCCGGCTCGGACGCATATCTTCGTATCGGACCCTCACCGACCGGTGTTGAAAATCATGGCCGTCCGGCCCACACCTTGTAACCCACTCCGGGTATGTTCAGACCGGTTTCTGGGTCGGAGGGCCCGGTTCGGGCCGCAGCGGGCCCGTCGGATCGGGGTGGGCCTCGTCGGGATCGGCCGGCTCGTCGGGGCGACGCTCCGCGATCTCCCGACGGGTGTCGGCAATCAGGGTCGACAACCGGTGACGGTCCACGTCGAGCAGGCCGGCCCGGACCGCCTGGGCCTCGATGGCCTCCAGGTGCCGCACCACCAGTTCGGCGTCGGCGGGCCGGGTGGCCGCCAACGTCCGGAGCAGGGTGACCAGGGCCCGCAGGACGATCGGGTGCGCGGCCCCCGCCATCCGGATCGACGACACGGCATGATCGGTGAAGTCCCACAGGGTCGGGCGGGGCACCGTCACCACAACCCGACCGTCGACGGCACCGGTCAACCAGCGCTGGCGTCGCTCGGCCAGACGTTGCAGCACATTGGTCAGGGCGTACACGGCCTGCACCGCGGTGTACGGGTCGTTCACCGCCGGGGAGAGGGCCTTGAGGGCCACGTCGATGAGTTGCTGGACCCCGCCACCGATCTCCTGCTCGTTCGACCGCTCGGAGCCGAGCAGGAGGCAATGGTCGACCCGGTGTTCGGCGGCGGCGGCGTCGACCGGGCCGGAACCGGTCGACGACCAGAGCCAGCCGATCCCGGTCCTGGCCCCCACATAGTCCCCGATCGCGGCGGCGAACCGGACAGTGACCCCCTGACGATCGAGGGCCGGGGCCAGGGCGTCGACGTCGACCCCCTGAACGTAGCCGGAACGTCGGGCGTGGACGATGACGGCCCCGGCGGGGGGTTCAGGCCCGGTGGGGATCCGGGCCGATCGGGCCTCCCGGGCGTCGTCGTCGGCCTCGATCGTGACCAGGGACTCGATGATGGAGCCGGAGATGCGATTCACCAGCTCAGCGGCCCGGAAGCCGCTCGTGACGTGCTGCACCATGAAGGCCACCACCCCCAGGGCGACGGCGCTGCCCACCATCGCCAGGGCGACGCCGAGCGAGCCCGCCCGACTCGGGGACAGCCCCTCCATCACCCCGAGCAGCCAGCCGATGTAGGCGAACAGGATGGCCAGCGACAGGCGGGTGGGCCGGTCCCGCATCGTGGTGCGGATCGCCCGGGGCGAGTACTGCTGCGACGCGAGTTGCTGGGCGACCACCAGCAGTGACAGGACCACGCCGACCACGGTGATCACCGCGGAGAGCAGGGTGGTCATCAGGTCGAAGGCGTGGCCGGCGTCGACGGCCAGCCGGGACGGCCCGCCGACCCGCACCGCCACCGCGCCGGCGAGCCCACCGACCACCAGCCCGGCGGTGCAGGCCGCCCCGAGCGAGGTGCGGACCCGTTCCAGGGCGGAGCGACGCCACAAGGCCTGGTCGATCCCGGTCACCACCGGCCACGGTACCGCGCCGGACCGGCGGCCGGCCGGCCGGGGTGGCACCGTCCTGAGTCGCACCGGCCGGTACCGTCCGCGACGATGGACGCCAGTGGCGGCCGTCACGGTTGCCCGACCACCCTCGACAGGAGCCATATGGCCAACGACCACGGGATGCTGCCCAAGGCGGACCCGGCCGACCTCGCTCAGGACCTCCGCCACCGGCTGGAGGTCTGGTTCGACAAGGCCTACACCGATGACAACCTCTTCCTCACCCTGGCTCGACGGCCGGCGGTGCTCGACCAGTTCCTCCAGTGGGTGCGTTTCGTGTACACCGACGCCTCCGACCTCGACCCGGCGATGGTCGAGCTGTGCCGGATACGGCTGGCCGCCCGCAACCAGTGCGTCCATTGAAGCCTGGCCAGGAGCGCATCGTTGGTGCGCCGAGGACTCACCGAGGAGCAGGTCTCCCAGGCGCTGGGCCGTCTCGACGACGCCCAACTCCCACCGCCGACCGTGGCCGCCCTCCGCTTGGCCGATGCCCTGACCGAACCCGGCGAACCGACGATCCCGGCCGCGGTCCGGGCGGAGTTGGCTGAGCATTTCGACGACGGTCAACTCCTGGAGCTGGCCATGGCCCTGTCGGTCGCCTCCGGTTGGCAGCGCATGATCGAGGCGTTCGACATCCGCCCCGATCTGTGGAGCGAGGCCACCCCGAAACCGGTTCGACCGGAACGCTGAACCGGGCCCACCCCGTCACGACCGGGGCCCGGTGCCTCTGGTCTCGGCCATCGCCACCGTCTCCTCCACGATGATCGGGGTCCGGCGGTCGGAGGCGGGCAGCAGGATGGTGACCGTCGTGCCCGCGCCGACCGCGGAGTCGACGGTGATCTCACCCTCGTGCGCCCGGACCAGGTCGGCGGCGATGGCCAGACCGAGGCCGGTGCCCGGCACGGCGTTGAGGTGGGCACTGGCCGACCGGTGGAACCGGGTGAACAGGCCGGCCTGGTCCTCCAACGGGATGCCGACCCCGGTGTCGGCCACCGCGACGGCGATCCGGTCCGGGCGCTGGTCGTCGATCCGGGCCGAGATGTCGATCCGACCACCCGGCGGGGTGAACTTCACCGCGTTGCTGACGATGTTGGCCAACACCCGCTGCAGCAGGTGGACGTCGCCCCGCAGGGCCCGACCCTGCAACCGGTCGTCGGTGGTGATCGTCAGCTCGGTCCGGCCCGCCTGGTCGGCCACACCGTCGATGACCCGATCGATCAGGTTCTCCACATTGATCTCGGTCAGCTCCAGGCTGAAGCGGTGATCCTCGATCTCGGAGATGATGAGCAGATCCTCGATCAGCCGCAGCAGTCGGTGGCTGTTGCGGCTGATGGCCTCGATCATCGACACCTGGGGACGGCTGAACCCCTCACCGTCATCGGCCAGCAGTTCGAGGTACCCGATGATGCTGGTCATCGGGGTCCGCAACTCGTGGGAGACGGTGGACACGAAGTTGTTCCTGGTCCGATCGAGATCCTCCAGCTTGACCATCACCTTGCGCTGCTGGTTGAGCGCCTCGAGCTGGGCCCGCTCGGCCCGTTTCCGATCCCGGATGTCGACGACCTGGGCGATGAAGTACGGCTCGGCGTCGTGGGGGCGGATGACGGCCACCGCCAGCTGGACGTCGATCGATCGCCCGTCGGGGGAGAGGTACCGTTGCTCGGTCGTGAAGGAGTCGGCTCGGCCCTCGAGCAGGGAGCGCACCGCCTCGCGGTCGACGTCCGCATCCTCCGGGTGGGTGATGTCCACGAGCCGGAGGCCGAGGAGCTCGTCACGGTCCCGTTCGGTGAGCTCGCAGAAGGCCGGGTTGACCTCCATGAACGCCCCGTCGGCGCTGAGCAGGGCGTGACCGATGGGGGCATGGGTGATCATCATGCGGTACCGGGCCCGTTCCGCCACCAGTTCGGCGGCCACCCGCCGCTCCTCGGTGATGTCGGCGAAGGAGACCACCGCGATCCGCGAGGCGTTGGCCTGGTGGTGGACCGCGGCGTTGACCCGCATCCAGTGGATCCCGTCGGCTACCTCGACACCGACGACCAGGTCGCGGATCTCGGGCTCCCCCCGCAGGACCCTGGCCGCGGGCTGCTGGTGGGCGGGGAGCACCACCCCGTCGGCGTCGAGCAGGGGCGGTAGGAGGTGCCGGTACCCTTGGCCCGGGTCCGGGGGCCGGCCGCCGAACGGGCCCCGGAACACATCTCGGGCCGCCCGGTTGATCCGGAGCACGCGACTCTCCTCGTCCTGGACCACGACCCCGTCGAGGATGGCGTCGAGGGTCGCCCGGTACAGCGACTCCGAGGCCTCCAGGGTGCCGATGAGGGTGGAGTGCTCGTCGTGCTGCCGGATCACCCGGCGAATGAGCAGGATCATCTCGGCCGCCGACAGGACACCGACGATCAGGACGAAGCTGATGGTGGCCAGCATCCAGGTGTCGGACCGGTCCGACGCCCGGCGACTGTCGGCGGCAACGGCCGAGGTCACCTGGTCGAGGTCGTTGACCAGCGCCCAGTCGGCCGTCTCCCGCTGGATCAGGAGGGCGGCGGGGCTGGTCGACGGGTCGGCGCCCGCGGCCACCTCCCGGGCGGCGGTGGTGTACAGCTCCAGACGGTGGTCGAGGTCGAGGTCGACCGCGTACAGCTGCTGGAGCGGCTCCGCGATCTCGGTCAGGAATCCGGCCTCGGGATCTCCCCCCATGACCCCCCGACGGATCGTGTCGAGTTCGTCGGCGGCGGCCACCATCTCCTTGCGCACCTCAGAGGTGTCGGCCTCCAGTTGGAGGCGGAGACGGTCACCGTCGACGCGCTCCACCAGGAGTCGCTGCCGGCCGACGAGGTTCACCGCGGCGCTGTCGGCCCGGGACCGGGTGGCCACGTCGGCGGTGTGGATCATCAGCAGCAGGGTGGACGTGGATCCGATGAACCAGGTCACCACCAGCAGGCCCAGCAGGAAGCGGGCGTCGGAGGCGCGCGCCCGCTTCGTCATCGCCGGCCTCCGACCCGGTCGGGTCCGAGCCGGCACCGGACCCACCATCGGGCCGGCCGGGGCCGGGTCTCCAGGGGGACGTGGCTCATCGCCGGGCGCGGTCGAGCATGGCCTCGATCCGGGTGGCCAGCTCGCGCGGGCTGAACGGTTTGACGATGTAGTCGTCGGCACCGGCGGCGAAGCCGCGTTGGACGTCGGCCTCCTGGGCCTTGGCGGTCAACAGGACGATCGGTACCCGGGCCAGGGAGTCGTCGTCCCGGAGGGCGACGCACACCTCCAACCCGGTGAGCCGGGGCATCATCCAGTCCAGCAGGACCAGATCGGGAGGATCGGCCTTGGCCGCGGCCAGGCCACCATCACCGTCGTGCTCAACCACGACGTCATGACCCAGAGCCGTGAGCTTGAAGCTCACGAGCTCACAGATGTCGGGGTCGTCGTCAACCACGAGGATCTTGCTCATCAGGGTCCTTCTCCATTGCTTGTCGATGCCCCGACCGACGCCGGAGCGCTACAGCCGGCGAGCCGGGGGCGGGGTCGGTCGGTGGAACGCCGCCCGCCGGCCTCGCCGGACGAGGACGGGATGGGGGACAGCTCGGCCGGCACCTCCCGGTCGTCCCCGTCCCCGTCGAGGCGACCGGGCCCGCCGGTGTCGAGGGGGATCCGGATGGTCATCGTCGTCACCTCGCCGGGTACCGAGGCCACCCCGACCATCCCCCCGTGCCCCTGGACGATTCCGGCCACGATGGCCAGGCCGAGTCCCGTGCCCTGGATGGCGTTCTGTTCAGCCAGCCGCGACCGGAAGAACCGGGAGAACAGCTGGTGTTGCTCGTCCTCGGGAATGCCCAGCCCGTGATCGGTCACCGTGATCTCGATGAGGCCGTCGGCTCCGTTCCGGGTGGCCACCTCCACCGCCCCACCGTCGTGGGAGAACTTGACCGCGTTGCTCAACAGGTTGAGCACCGCACGCTCGAGCTCGCGGGCATCGCCGGCGATCAGGGGGACAGGATCGAGATCGAGCACCACCTCGATACCCCGGGCCTCGGCGATGGGAGTGACGGCATCGACGGCGCTACCCACGATCTCGTCGATCCGGCAGGGCCCCCGCTGCAGCCGGAAACCGCCGGATTCGATCCGTGACAGGGTCAGCAGATCCTCCACCAGGGACAGGAGCCGTTGGGCGTTCCGTTCGATCATCTCGACATGCTCGGACATGGGCCGGCCGTGGCCGTCGGCGATCACGTCGCCCAAGATCTCGGCGTACCCCACGATGCTGGTGAGCGGGGTCCGGAGATCGTGGGAGATGGCCGACACGAAGTCGTTCTTGACCTGATCGAGCTCGGTGAGCTTGACCACCATCTCCCGCTCCCGGGCCAGGGCGTCCTCCTGGGCGGCCGCGGTGGCCATCCGCTCGGTGACATCGGTGGCCACCGTCACGTACCCCATCATGGTGTCGCCCTCGCCCCGCATGGCCGCCATGGCTACCTCGACCGGGAGCGTCGAGCCGTCGGCCCGGATGTAGGTCCACCGGCGGGTCGTCGTCTCGGTCTCGGCGACCCCGTCGACGAGGACCTCGAACCCCGGTTCGAGGCCGAGCTGGTCGGCCCGGGCCGCCAGCTCGGCCGCGTCGTAGAAGCGGGTCAGGTCCGGACGATCACGGGTGACCTCGTGACCGTCGTAGCCGAGCATCTGCTCGGCTCCGGCGTTGAACACCCCGACCCGGCCGTCGGGATCGGTGGCGATGACGGCGATGGTGGTGGTGGCGCGCAGCACCGCGACCAGGGTCTCGGTGGTCTCCCGGATCCGCCGCTCGGCCTCGTGGCGGTCGGTGACGTCCCGCACGAACAGGGTGATGAACCGCCCGCCGCGGGCCGACCAGATGGACGAGGCCACCTCGACGGGGATGTGGTCGCCCTTCTGGTTGACGGCTGTGAGCTCGAGGATCAAGCCGGGCGTCCTGCGGCTCCCGGCCCGGGCCATGGCGGCCAGCTCGGAGGTCAGTCCGGGCCAGTCGGCGGCCGCGAAGATCTCGGCCGCCGGGGCTCCGGTCCGCTCGCCGGACTCGCCGCCGAAGAGATGGGCGGCCCCCTGGTTCCAGCCCACGATCCGATTCGACAGATCCAGGGTGACGATGGCCTCGTTGGTCGCCTGGGCCAACGCCTCCAGCTCGTCGGTCATCTCGATGGCCAGGGCGTGGGCCCTGGACCGGGCCGTGGCCATCGAGACGATCAGCCCGACGAACAGCACCCCGATGAAGGCCCCGCCGACCATGGTCAGCACCGGGAGCAGCCGTTGGGCCCAGCTCAACACGTACGGGTCGGTGGCCACCGTCACCGACCAGAGCCGGCCGCCCACATTGAGCTGGCCCACATTGGTGGGCGGTAGCGGCTCCGTGGATCCTTCGCCGCCGCGGTAGAGCGAATCGCCGGTGCGCAGGTCGACCAGCTGCTCCACCGGGATCCCGGTGTCGGCGGCGACCCGTCCGACGAGGTCGTCGATCCGGACCGCGGCGTACACCACCCCGAGGAAGGCGGCCCGCCGCTGGCCGAGGGTCGAGGCGGCGGCGTTGGCCTCGTAGAGGGGCACCATGATGACGACGGCCCGCTGGTCTTCGGTCTCCTGGACCAGGGTCAGCGGCGCGGTCAGCGCCGGCTCCCCGGTATCACGGGCCCGGGCGGCGGTGTCGGCCCGGCTGTCCTCGCTCAACAGGTCAAGGCCGAAAGCGGCCTCATTGCCGGCCTGGGGCTCGATCATGGTGATGATCATCAGCTCCTCGGCCCCGGTGTCGGGATGCACCTGGAACTCCGGGTAGCCGAGGGCCCCACCGGGTGCCCGCTTCACCCCGGCCGTGTAGTCGTTGAGTTCGGCGCGTTCCACCCGTTGGGCCACGCCGATGACCTGCACCTCGGGAATCCGGTCGTTGATGGCCAGATGGCCGACGATCTGGTGGAAGCGCAACTGGTCCAGGTCGGGGTCGACGGCCATGGCCGCGGACACCCCGTTGAGACTCTGGGTGTACACCATCATCCGGGCCTCGATGGCGTCGACGGTCTCCGCGGTTCGGATCGAGTTGTTGACCGCCACGTACCGTCGGTTGGCCCGCACCGTGGAGCTGGTTGCGGCCAGGACGAACAGGATCAGCACCAGGAACGCCGCGGCGATGACGGCCGGCCGCACCGTCGGCTCCGGTCGGGGAGCCATGCGGAGAGGAACCTTGGGGGATGGGCGTCGCGTCACAGGGGTCACCGAGCGAGGTCCGGGCCCCGAGGGTGAGGATCGGGACTGACCGGTGCGGTCGCTCATCTGTGATATCGGCCGCGCCCGGTCCGGATTGAGGCTCCCCCGCCCGGTGCCCCGGAGCCGGGCGGCCTCGGTACCGTGCCCCGGGTGACGAGCCCCTCTCCGACCCCCTTCAACCCCAACGTCGACGCCGTCGTCGAGGCCAACGCCGGCTACGCCGCCACCTTCACCGAAGCCGGTCTCCAGGTGGAACCGCTTCGCCACCTGGCCATCGTGACCTGCATGGACTCCCGGATCGACGCGTTCGCCATCCTGGGCCTGAGCAACGGGGAAGCCCACATCATCCGCAACGCGGGCGGTGTCATCACCGACGACGTCATCCGTTCGCTCTGCCTGTCCCAACGCCTGCTCGGGACCCGTGAGGTGATCCTCATCCATCACACCGACTGCGGCCTGCAGAAGGTGGCGGAACCCGAGTTCCGTGCCGAGCTGGAGGCCGAGCTCGGGGTGAAGCCGTGGTGGTCCCTGGAGACCTTCGACGACCCCTACCGGGATGTCCGCCAGTCGATCCAGCGGTTGCGAATGACCCCGTTCGTGCCCCACAAGGACGCCATCTCGGGCTTCGTCTACGACGTGGACGACGGCCGCCTCCACCCCGTGGTCGACGCCGCGGGAGAGCCGGTCGGTCCCTGACCGGCGTTTTGGATGCTCCGACGGCGGTCGTGTGACAATGTGACCATCGGCCGGGAGCGCCGCCCGGCACGAGCATCCACGTCCACACGACCACTACTCAACGAACGTCAGGTCCGCTCGGGCACCCCGTTCCCGCCGGCCCTGATCACCCGTCAGCAACCGAGTTGCTCACACCTGTCTCAGGGGGACACACACCATGGCCGGTTCGAACGGTACGAAAGTCGACATCGACGTTGTGGTGGTAGGGGCCGGCCTCGCCGGGCTCTACCTGCTGCACCGTCTACGCGAGGAGGGTCGATCGGCGATCGGCCTGGAGGCCGGCACCGACGTCGGCGGTACCTGGTACTGGAACCGGTACCCCGGGGCCCGTTGCGACATCCCGACCACCGACTACACCTTCACCTGGGATCCCGACTTCGACGGCGGCTGGACCTGGAGTGAGCGCTACGCCACCCAGCCCGAGATCCTCGGCTACATCCAGAGCGTAGCCGACAAGCACGACCTGCGCCGAGACATCCGCTTCGAGACCCGGGTCACCGAGGCCACCTGGGACGACGGCGCCGGGGTGTGGCGGATCACCACCGATCAGGGCGACGAGATCACCGCCCGGTACTACGTGATGGCCACCGGTTGCCTGTCGGCACCCAAGACCCCCGACGTGGAGGGGGCCGACCGGTTCGGCGGTGAGGTGTACTTCACCAGCCGCTGGCCCCACGAGGGCGTCGACTTCACCGGCAAGCGGGTCGGGGTCATCGGCACCGGTTCGTCGGGTATCCAGTCGATCCCCCTGATCGCGGCCGAGGCCAGCGAGTTGACCGTCTTCCAGCGGACCCCCAACTTCTCGATCCCGGCCCGCAACGGCCCCGTCGCCCCCGACCGCATGGCCGACCTCACCTCTCGCCGGGACGAATACCGCGAGGAGGCCAAATGGTCCCGGGGCGGTGTCCCCAACCCGGTGGAGGAGCGGACCGCGGCCCAGATCGACGAGGCCGAGCAGAAGGAACGGCTGGAGGAGGCCTGGCAGGCCGGTGAGTTGTTCGCCATCCTCGGGGTCTTCGCCGACCAGGGCATCATCGAGGCCAGCAACGAGATCGTGGCCGAGTTCATCCGCAGCAAGATCCGCAGCACCGTCAAGGATCCGGTGGTGGCCGACAAGCTGTGCCCCACCAACCATCCCTTCGGCACCAAACGCCCCTGCCTCGACACCAACTACTACGAGACGTTCAACCTCGACCATGTGGAGCTGGTCGACCTCCTGGAGAACCCGATCGTCACCATCACCGAATCCGGGATCCAGACCGAGGACAAGACCTTCGAGTTCGACGCCATCGTCTACGCCACCGGATTCGACGCCATGACCGGCGCCATCGTGAACGTCGACATCACCGGTCGCGACGGGCTGTCGCTCAAGCAGGAATGGGAGAACGGTCCCCACACCTACCTCGGCCTGATGGTCCGGGGGTTCCCGAACTTCTTCATGGTGACCGGGCCGGGCAGCCCGTCGGTGCTGTCCAACATGGCGGTCTCGATCGAGCAGCACGTCGAGTGGATCACCGACTGCATCGACAACCTCAAGGGCGAGGGGAAATCGGTGATCGAACCCACCGAAACCGCCCAGCACGGGTGGGACCTCCACGTCACCGACACCGCCGACATCACCCTCTACCCGAAGGCGAACTCGTGGTACATGGGCGCCAACGTGCCCGGCAAGCCGAGGGTGTTCCTGCCCTATGTCGGTGGGGTCGACGCCTACCGGCAGATCTGTGACGAGGTCGTCGAGCAGGACTACCTCGGGTTCCAACGGTCCGGTGACGGCAGTGTGGCCCTCAACGACGGCATCATCCGCCGGGTGCAGCCCGATGTGGCCATGGTGCTGGACATGATGGCCGAGCTCGACCTTCCCCCGATCGAGTCCATGTCGCCCGTGGAGGCCCGCGAGTTCATGGAAGCCAGCAACGCGGAACGGCCGCCCGGCCCGGAGGTCGGCGAGGTGATCGACGGTGAACTGCCTGGTCCGGCCGGTCCGCTGGCCTACCGGGCGTTCCGGCCCGCCGGGGACGGCCCGCACCCGATCGTGCTGTACTTCCACGGCGGGGGCTGGGTCCTCGGCAATGAACGCTCCGACGAACCGTTCATCCGGGACCTGTGCGACCGCTCCGGTGCCCTGATCGTGTCGGTCGACTACCGCCACGCCCCGGAGGACCGGTTCCCGGCCGCCGTCGACGACGGGTTCGCCGCCCTCACCTGGGGGGCCGAGCACGCCGCCGAGCGCGGCGGCGACCCCGACCGCCTCGTGGTGATGGGTTGGAGCGCCGGGGGCAACGTGGCCGCGGTGGCCTGCCAGGCCGCCCGGGACGCGGACGGTCCGACGGTGGCCGGACAGGTCCTCATGACCCCGGTGGTCGACTGCGACATGAACCGCCCGTCGTACGTCAACAACGCGGACGGCTATGTGCTCACCGCCCCGTTGATGCGCTGGTTCTGGGACCATTACGCCGATCCGGACGACCGCTCCGACCCTCGCGCATCGCCCCTCCGGGCCAAGGACCTGTCCGGCCTGCCGCCCACCGTGGTGGTGACCGCCGAGTTCGACCCCCTGTGCGACGAGGGGGCCGCCTACGCCGAGGCCTTGGCCAAGGCCGGGACCGAGGTCACCCACCTGCCGTGCCGGGGTCACACCCACACCTCGGTCACCATGGTCGACGTGGTCCTGTCCGGTGCCCCGGTCCGGGCCCAGATCGCCGAGTCGATCCAGCGCCTGGTCGGCACCCCGGTACCGGCCTGAGTTCCTGCGGGGCCGGGCGCCCGACGGGCCCGGCCCCGGTGCCGTCGACCCGAATCAGGGCATGGACGCCCGAAGATCGGGTGTCCATGCCCTGGGCGGGTGGACTCGTGGCGAGTAGGTTCTTCCGGGCGAGCCCGTGGCTGACTATGTTGTGCACGGCCACGTCACCCAGCCCGTCAGGGAGGACACCATGGGAGTCATTCGCAAGACCGCGTCGATCGGCACATTGGGCCTGGTCGACTACCGCAGCAACAAGGAGAAGCTCCAGCTCGAGGAGGCCGCCGGGCAGAAGGCCCGCAAGGAGCTGGCTCAGGCTCAGGACCAGGTCGAGGAGCTGAACCGCAAGGTGGCCAAGGCCGATGAGCGGGCCAGCAAGGCCGAACAACAGCTCGCCCAGTCGAACAAGATGAGCCGACGCCAGCGGCGCAAGAAGAAGCGCCGCGGTGAACTCGACGCCGCGGTCGACGACGTCGTGGCCACCGGCCGTCGGGTCGAGCGGCGGTTGCGCCGCCAGGTCAAGAAAACCGAGAAGGCGGCCCGGAAGGAAGCCAAGAAGGCCAAGAAGAAGGCCAAGAAGGCGGTGGACGGCGCCACGGACGCCGTGTCGGATCTGGCCGCCTGATCGTGTCGGTCGAGACCGAGCGCCGCGGTCACATCCTGGTCATCACCATGGCCCGGACCGCGAAACGCAACGCCATCAACGCGGCCATGACCGCCGGGATCGACGCCGCCCTCAACGAGCTCGACGACGACGGCGAGCTCAGGGTGGGGGTCCTCACCGGCGGCGACACCGTGTTCTGCGCCGGCACGGACATGGCCGAGGGGTCGGGTACCCCGACCGCCCGGGGTGGGATCTACGGCATCATCGGGCGTCGTCGCCGAACCCCGCTGATCGCCGCGGTCGAGAAGATGGCCTTCGGTGGAGGATTCGAGATCGCCATGGCCTGCGACGTCATCATCGCCGGTCGTGACGCCCGCTTCGGGCTGCCCGAGGTGCGGCGGGGCCTGGTCCCGACCAGCGGTGGCCTCTACCGCGCCCCACGACAGCTTCCCCTCCATGTGGCCAAGGAGGCCGTCCTCACCGGCGACGACCTCCACGCCGACCGGCTCGAACGGCTCGGGGTGGTCAACCAGATCACCGAACCCGGAGGCGCCCTGGCCGCGGCGATGGCGATGGCCGGGCGGATCGCCGCCAACAGCCCGGTGGCCGTCTCGGAGGCATTGATGGCCATGGACACCATCGTGGCCGGTGGCGGCAGCGACGAGCTCGGCCAGCAGACCACCCGGGCTGCGGGGGCGCGGATCCTGGCCTCGGCCGATCGGACCGAGGGCATCGCCGCGTTCTTCGAGCGTCGTGCCCCGGAGTGGCCCGGTCACTGACCCCGAACTCGTCGCCCCGGGCCGATGATCACGATCACCGGTTCGGGGCGGCGATTTTGGTGCCGCCGTTGCCGATGAGGCATCGTCGGGCATGGCCTCAGCACCGATCCCGTACATCTCCGATCGCCTGGTGCACGACGCGGACGCCCACCTGATGGAGACACCGGACTGGTTGGACGGGTATCTCGACCCGTCGATCGCGGCCCGGGTGGAGCGTCGAAGCCTGGTCGGTGGCGTCGGCGGCGACGCCACCGAGGTCGCCGACCGGTACTTCGCTCGTATGCGCGACCAGCAGGACGACCCCGCCTACCGGGCCCAGGACGCCGAGCTGGTGTTGATCCGGAAGAACTGGGACGCACCCGGCTCGTTCATCGCCCACGACCGTCCCGCCGTTCTCGATCTCCTGGGCGTCGCCAGCCAGCTGATCTTCAACACCTTCGACAGCGACTACCTGGGACGCCTCGAGCACGGCGACGATCTCGACCTGGCCTACGGGGTGGCCCGGGCCCACAACCGGGCGATGCTCGAGTTCACCTCCGTCGACCGTCGTCTGCTCCCCACCTGCTACGTGCCCCTGGCCGATTTCGATCGGGCCGCCGCCATGGCCACCGAGGCCATCGAGGCCGGCGCGGCCGCCCTCCTGATCGCCTCCGCCTGCCCCCGTGATCACGCGCCGAGTCACCGTGGCCTCGACCCGGTGTGGGCGGCGGCTCAGGAAGCCGGCGTACCGATCGTGTTCCACGTGGGCGGCGGTGGCCGCCTGCTCGACCCGACCTACTTCGTCAACGGCCTCCCGGTACCCCCTGACTTCCACGGCGGCGCCGAGAACTTCCGCTCGGTCGACTACATGGCCATCCCCGGCCCACCGATGCAGACCCTGGCCACGATGATCTTCGACGGGGTGCTGGAACGGTTCGGTCGCCTGAAGTTCGGGGTGATCGAGCAGGGCGCCATCTGGATCCCCGGTTGGATGCGGCAGATGGAATCGGCCATGGACGCGTTCGGCCGTCACGAGGACCGCCTCCAGGCCCTCAGCCTGCGTCCGTCGGAGTACGTGCAACGCCAGATCCGGGCCACCCCGTACCCCACCGAGGATGTCGGTTGGATCATCCAGCAGGGCGGCCAGGACGTGGTCCTGTTCTCTTCCGACTACCCCCACGTGGAAGGGGGCCGCCGGCCCGTCGAGCGGTTCGAACGCTCCCTGGGTGACGCCTCGGAGGACATCCGTGACCGGTTCTACGCCGCCAACTTCGCCGACCTGATGGGCCCCGCCCTCGATCGGATCGCTCCGGCCCCGGTCTGACACCCGTCGTGGCGAACCGCCGGCCGGCCCGGGCACCCGGTCATCGAACCGGCCGGGCCGGCCGGTCGGGGTCAGCGGTGGTTGAGGGCCAGTTCGGACTCGGGTTCGCCGGCGATCCGGGTGTGCCACATGCGGCGGGGTTCGGCCATGTCGAACGGGGTGCCCCGGTGCATCAGGCAACGGTTGTCCCAGATAACCGTGTCACCCACCTCCCACTGGTGGTGGTAGACCCGCGGGGCTTGGCAGGCGTCCTCGTTGAGCCGATCGAGCAGGGCTTCGGATTCGGCCTCGTCCATGCCGACGATGCCGTACGCGTGACGGCCGATCAGCAGGTTGGGCCGGCCGGTGACGGGGTGGTGCTTGACCAGGGGCCGTAGGGACGGCTCCTCGTCGTGGTAGCCGTACATCCCGTAGCCGCCGTCGGCGTTCTTGGTGGGCAGGTACCCGGCCCGGCCCTGGCTGTAGTACAGGGAGTGGTAGGCGGTCAGGCCCGCGATCTGCTCCCGGGTGGCCTCGTCGAGTTCGTCGTAGGCGGCCCGCATGTCGGCCCATCCGGTGGCCGCCCCGGCCGACGGCACGATCTCGGCCGAGAACACCGCCCCC
>JBKDZN010000222.1:0-20459 GCA_047971245.1 Acidimicrobiales bacterium | reverse complement strand
GGCGGTGGCCCGGGCGTGAGCCGGCCATCAACGGCGACGAAGAGCCATGAATGGCTACGGGGAGGCGCCTGCCGGCGCATCCCCTTAGGCTCGCGGCATGACGACCTCGTTCCCCCCGGATCGCATCCTGCTCGGCCCCGGTCCCTCCGATGTGCATCCGGCGGTGCTCGAAGCCATGGCCCGGCCCCTGCTCGGCCACCTCGACCCGGCCTTCCTCCCAATCCTGGATCGGATCTGCGACCAGTTGCGGGCGGTATTCCGAACCGACAACGCGTTGACCCTGCCCATCAGCGGGACCGGTTCTGCCGGTCTCGAGGCCTGCGTCGTGAACCTGGTCGAGCCGGACGATCCGGTGGTCGTCGGGGTCAACGGGGTGTTCGGGGGGCGGCTGGCCGAGGTGGCCCGTCGGGCCGGCGGCAAGGTCGACACCGTCGATCGGGAGTGGGGTCGGATCATCGAACCGGACGCCTTCGTCGAGGCGGTGCGGGCCAACGGCGCCCGGGTGGCGGCCATCGTCCACGCCGAGACCTCCACCGGGGTCCACCAACCGATCGCCGAGATCGCCGCGGCCCTGGCCGACACCGACACGGTCCTGGTGGTCGACACCGTGACCTCGCTGGCCGGCGTGGACGTGGACGTGGACGGCTGGCGGGTGGACGCCGCCTACTCCGGCACGCAGAAATGCCTGGGGGTTCCGCCCGGCCTGGCCCCGATCACCTTCGGTCCCAAGGCGCTGGCCAAGCTGGAGGCCCGCACCACCCCGGTCCTGTCGTGGTACCTCGATCTGTCCCTCATCGCCGCCTATGTGAACGGTGACGGGGGCCGCACCTACCACCACACCGCCCCGATCTCGATGCTCTACGGCCTGGAGGCCGGGCTCGACCTCGTTCTCGACGAGGGACTCGAGGCCAGGTGGGACCGGCACGCCCGGCTGGGGGCCATGCTCCACGAGGGGCTGTCCGAGCTCGGCCTTCCCCTGCTGGCCCAGGACGGGCACCGGCTGCCCCAGCTCACCACCGTCGGCCTGCCCGACGGGGTCGACGAGGCCGCCCTGCGGCGCCGCCTGCTCGACGAGCACGGCATCGAGGTGGGTGGCGGCCTGGGCCAGTTCGCCGGCCGGGCCTGGCGGATCGGTCTCATGGGGCACTCGGCCCAAGAACGCAACGTCCGGCTTCTGCTCGCGGCTGTGGCCGGACTGTTGGGTCGGTAGCCGGCGGCGGGGCTCAGCCGCGGCCCCGCTCGCCCGGGTCGGCTGGGTTGGCCAGGTCGGGGAGATCGGGGAGATGGTGGGCGAAGGGTGACAGGTCGCAGTGGGCCCGCTGGTAGTCGGACAGGCCGGCGACCGACCACACCGACGGGCTCCGGGCCGCCAGGGCCGCGGTCGACTTCGGGGCGATCCGGCAGCGACGCCGCAGGGACTCCAGCGGCTCGTCGGCCACCGAGAACCAGTCCACACTCATCAGGCCCCCGTCCCGGGTCCCGTCGGGCTTGGTGGCCTGCTGGCCCCGTCGCAGGGCATCACCGAGACGGGTGGCCATCGCGGGGCTGTCGAGGTGGCCGGCGTCGGCGTCGAAGATCCCGGCCGCGTGGGGGAGCTCACCGGTGGCGAACAGGCCGATGATCATGGCCAGCAGACTGAACGAACGGGGGTCGTCGTCGGTCTCGGCGATGAAGGCGAACACCTCGATCTCGCACTCCACCCGGGTCCCGTAGTCGGCGAGGACGTGGACCCAGTCGTGCTGGGCCAGCAGCGGCGGCGCCGAATCGGGTGTGCCGGGGTCGGTGAAGCGGCGCGACCGGTAGAAGTCGTGCACGGCCCGGCCGATCGAATCGTCGGGGTAGTCCGCCAGGGCACCCCACCGGTCCGCCAGGTCGGGATCATCGGTGACCGGGGTCCAGCCGTGGGCGGCGGTGGTGGTCGGGGAGTGCAGGACGTCGTCGTAGCCGTCGGCGAAGAACTCGACGGCGTAGCCGTTCCGGGCGAAGTCGCTCACTGCGGCCCGGTACCGTTCCCGCCCGGTCCCGGTCAGCGTCGAGATCACGTCGCCGACGCCGAGCGTGGTGGCGTAGTGGGCGATCCGGTCGATCACCTCGGCCGGGAGGGGATCGTCTACCAGGGCGACCAGGCTCATGTAGCGGACGATGCGGTACCGGAACGCGACCGATCGGCCCTGGGTGTCGAACGCCGCGGCGAGGGTTTCGGCCGTGACCGGCGCGCAGACGGCCAGGTCGACATCCCGGCCGGTCAGGGCCCGGGTGACGCCCCGGACCACCATCGCCTGGACCGGGGTGGGACCGGTCGGGCCGGTGGCGGCGGCCAGGATGGCGCCGACGACCACCGGTAGCTGCTCGTCGTCGACCACCGGATCACCCGGATCGGGCCGCACGCCGACGGGTGTGTCGGGGTCGTTGCGGGTCATGGGCACGAGCGTAGACCCGTGGCACCGCCCCTTCCCGGCGACCCGGGACCGTGACCAATGCCTCACCGGCAGCGATCCCCGTAGCCGGTTGGACCTGGGGAAACAGTGGTGTCGGTTTTGCTGGCCGACCTCCCGGCCTGCGGCTACCGTCGATCCAACGGGTTCAACTCGGGCGCTGGGCGGGGCTCGCACAATGGATGACCCCCGCTACCACCCTGCCCCCGTGACGGAGGAAACCACCGTGAAGCAGATCATCGTCGGTTACGGCGCTCATCCCCACAGCGCCCTGGCCTTGGGTTGGGCGGCGGCCCTGGCCAAGCGGGTCAACGCCCACGTCACCGTGGCCAGTGTGTACGCGCCGGGCTACGCCGAGATGTCGACCGACGACTATCAGCGTCACCTCGCCCAGCGGGAGCAGGAGGTCACCGACATCCTCCAGCGGGTCGGGCACGCCGACGTCGACGCGGTCACCTTCGACGGTGAGGGTGCCTCGGATCTCCTCAACTACGCCGAGGAGCACGGGGCCGACCTGATCGTCGTCGGCCACCACGACGCTCACGGCCCGGGCGGTTTCGGGGAGAACGGCGCCTCGGAGACCTTGCTGCGCCACAGCTCCATCCCGTTCGTCGCCGTCGGCCACGATGGGACCTACCGGCTCCCCTCGGACGATCCGGTCACCATCGTGGTCGGCATCGACGGGTCGCTGGCCAACGAGGCCGCCGTCGACTGGATCGCCGGCCTGGCCGCCGAACTCGGCGCCGCCACCGTCCCGGTTCTGTCGGTCAACACCGGGGCGTCCACCAGCCGCGGCCATCACGGAACCCACCTGCTCGACGAGAAGGCGGCCGCCGAGGTGGCCGCCCGCCTGCCCGGCCGGCCGTCCCTGGAGAACATCAACGAGGCGCCGGTCACCGGCCTCCTGGATGCGGCCAAGGAACACGACGCCGCCATGATCGCCATCGGCACCCGCGGCCACTTCAGCCTCGACGACCTGTTCTCGGGTCAGATCACCCGTCACGTGATCCATCGTTCCGACCGGCCGGTGCTGGTGGTCCCCCACCCGAGTCATGACTGACCACGAACGGGCCCGCGGCCCCGGGGTGGCCGATGGCCACTGCTGAGCCGACCACCGCCGGTTCCACGGGAACCGCCGAACCGCCGGACCTCGGCGCGGCCGTGCCCCCACCCACCGGGGTGGGCCGGCTCGGTGTGATGCTCTACCTCTCGTCGGACGTGATGCTGTTCGCCGCCTTCTTCGCCGCCTGGTACCTGCTGCGGTCGGTCAACAGCCCGTGGCCTCCCGACGGCGTGCATCTCGACACCGCCCGGGCCGCGGTGGCCACCCTGGTGCTGGTTTCTTCCTCGGCCACGATGGTGCTGGCGGAGCGGGCGTTGAAGCGGCAGGCGTTGCGCAGCTACCGGATCTGGACGCTGGCCACCGCCACCCTCGGCCTGGCCTTCCTGCTGAACCAGCTCGACGAGTACCGAACCCTCTCGTTCCAGGTCGACAGCCATGTGTACGGCTCGGCCTACTGGGGCCTGACGGGCCTGCACACCCTGCACGTGGCCGCCGGGCTGTTCGCCCTGCTCGTCCTGTTCTTCCGGGCCACCCGGGTGGCCCGGGCCGAGGCCCTCGACGAATGGACCTGGGGTATCTCGGCCTACTGGCACCTGGTCGACGTCATCTGGGTCGGGGTGTTCGTCACCATCTGGGTGATCGGATGATCGGGCGGCCACGGTTCCCGGCTGCGGTGGGCGTCCCCGTCCTGGTCGCAGTCATCGCCACCGTGGCCGTCGGTCTGCTCGGCCCGTCCCGGGCCTCGGCCCAGACCGACGGTGCCGACCCACCGGCCACTGATCGGGCCGTGATCGACCGGGGGGCCGCCCTCTACGCCGACCACTGCATCTCGTGCCACGGTCCCGACGGGGTGGGCGTGGACCGGCGCGGACCGGCCCTCACCGAGGAGGGCGAGGCGGCCGCCGACTTCGCCATCCGCACCGGCCGGATGCCCGACGCCGATCCCGACAGTGAGGCCCGACGCAAACAGGTGCCCTTCACCGAGGACGAGATCGTGGCCCTGGTGGCCTATGTCGGTTCCATCGGATCCGGTCCCGACATCCCCCCCATCGACATGGACGCCGCCGACCCGGTGCGGGGCGGGGAGATCTACCGGCTCAACTGTGCTGCCTGCCATGTCGCCTCCGGAGCCGGGTCGATCATCGGTGGTGGGCGGCACGCCCCGGCCCTGAACAAGGCCACGGCCGACCAGGTCGCCGAGGCCATCACCATCGGCCCGGGGGCGATGCCGGTGTTCGCCGAGCTCTCCACCGGGGACCAGGCCGACGTGGCCGCCTACGTGCTGGCCCTCCAGACCGATGGGGCCGCTGGCCCGATGTCGCTCGGCGGGGTGGGCCCCGTGGCCGAGGGCCTGGCCGCCTGGTTGCTGGCGTTGGCCCCACTGGTCGCCTTCACCCGCTGGATCGGGCGGGGCGCCCGCCAGGAGGTCGAGGACGACGCCGCCGCGGGAACGGTCGACGAGGGCGAGGTCGAACGGCAGCTCGAAGCGGCCGCGGTCGAACGATTCGGTGACCCGGCCGATCCCGGGGCGAGCGGTTCCGACCGGGGAGGAGATGATCGATGACGACCTTGCCGCCGCCGGAGGGGCGGGAGGCCCGAGGGGCCACGGTGGCCCTCGTCGTGGCCGCGGCCGGAGGGATCGCGGCGGTGATCGTGTCGATCATGGGGGCCGACGACCGCTGGTTCGGTCTCGGCATCGCCGTCGCCCTCGTCGGCCTGGGTTTCGGGGCCGTCGCCTGGTCGAAGTCGCTGGAGGGGCCCGAGGTGGTGGAGACGCGGGTGTCGCTGTCGAACACCACCGTCGAACAGCACGAGCTCGACGCCGAGACCGAACTGACCGAGGAGACCATCGGGCGGCGGCCGGTGCTGGTCGGCCTGCTGGGGACGGCGGTGGTCACCCTCGGTGCCGCCATCGTCTCCCCGGTCCTCTCCCTCGGGCCCCGGATCTCCGGTGCCCGTGACCGGACCTCGTGGGCGTCCGGGGTCAGGCTCGTCACCCCGGACGGCACCCCGGTGTCGGCGTCACGCGACGTCTACGACCAGCTCATGACCGTGTTCCCCGAGGGTCACACCACCGCGGACGATTCCCAGGTGGCCCTGATCCGGGTGCGGCCCGAACAGCTCAACCAGGCCACCGTGGACGGGGGCGGGATCGACGGCTGGGTCGCCTACTCGAAGATCTGCACCCACCTCGGTTGCTCGGTCGGCCTGTTCGGGATCGACACCCGGGCCCCGCAGGAGATCCGCCAGCTGGTCTGCCCCTGCCACCAGTCGATCTTCGATCCCCTCGACCAGGCCCGGCCGACCGGGGGCCCGGCCACCATGCCCCTGCCCCAGCTTCGGCTCGGGGTGGACGACGACGGTTTCCTCGTGGCCCTGTCCGACTTCGACCGCCCCGTCGGTCCCGCCAGCTGGCACCAGGCGTCATGAGCCGGCGACCGTTGATCGAACGGGCCATCGCCGGCACCACCGACCGGCTCGGGGCCGGTCACGGGGTCAGCAAGGCGCTGCGGAAGGTGTTCCCGTCGCACTTCTCGTTCCTGTGGGGCGAGATCGCCCTCTACAGCCTCGTGGTGCTGATCATCACCGGGGTGTTCCTGACCTTCCTGTTCGAACCGACCCAGCAGCCGGTGGTCTACGAAGGGGAGTACCACCTGCTCGACGGGGTGACCATGTCGGCCGCGTACCGGTCGGTGATCGTGATCTCGCACGACACCAGGGGCGGTCTGCTGATCCGCCAGACCCACCACTGGGCGGCCCTGGTCTTCGTGGCCGCCATCGTCCTCCACCTCGGCCGGGTGTTCTTCACCGGGGCGTACCGGCGGCCCCGGGACCTCAACTGGATCGTGGGCTGCTGCCTGCTCCTGCTGGCCCTGGGCGCGGGTTTCACCGGCTACTCCCTGCCCGACGATCTCCTGTCGGGCACGGGGCTGCGGATCACCGACGGGATCATCCTGTCGATCCCCCTGATCGGGGAGCGGCTCTCGTCCATCGTGTTCGGGGGTGAGTGGCCGGGCCAGGACGTGGTCGGTCGGATCTACCCGGTGCACGTCATGATCATCCCGGCCCTGATCGTGGGACTGCTGGCCGCCCACCTCGGCATCGTGTGGCGTCAGAAGCACACCCAGTTCCCCGGCCCGGGACGGACCGAGGACAATGTGATCGGTGAGCCGGTGTGGCCCCGGTTCGCCATGAAGTCGATCGGCCTGATGTTCATCACCGCCGGGATGATCACCGTCCTCGGCGCCCTGCTCACCGTGAACCCGGTGTGGCACTACGGCCCCTACGCCCCGGGGGCGGCCACCTCGTTCGCCCAGCCCGACTGGTACATCGGCTTCCTCGAAGGCGCGGTACGGCTGTTCCCCCCGTGGGAGCTGCGCGTCGGTGACTACCAGATCCCGGCCCCGTTCTTCGGTGGTGTGGTGGTGGCCGGCGTCATCTTCGGGACCCTGTTCGCCGTCCCCTACCTCGACCGCCGGTTCACCGGTGACCACGACGACCACAACCTGTTGGATCGGCCCCGGGATGCGGCAGGGCGGACCGCGGCCGGTGCCGCCGGTTTCAGCGTGATGGTGGTGCTGTTCATCGGCGGGGCCCAGGACGTGGTGGCCGGGGTGGCCAATGTGTCGGTCGGCCATGTGACCACCGTGCTGCAGATCGGAATCCTGGTCGTGCCTCCGCTCACCTGGTGGATCACCCGGCAGTTGTGCCGGTCCCTGGCCCAGCGGCCGTCGCCGGGCCGCACCGAACGTTCGATCGTGATCAGCCGGTCACCCTCGGGGGGCTACGACGCTGCCCCCGTGGACGACCCCGAGGTCCGAGACACGGCGGCGGCCGACCGGGACACGGCGGAGGCCGGCCGATGAGCGACGGACTGCCCGCACCGATCACCGAACAGGCCCGGACGGTCGGCCAGGTGTGGGGCGTGTTTCTGCCCCTGGCCCTGGCCGTGCTGGCCATGGTGGTGATCCTCGTCGTGTACGTGGTCGTGCGCTACCGGCGCCGGGGCGACGGCCTGCCCTCCCAGAGCCAGTACCACGTCAAACTCGAGCTGGTCTACACGATCGTCCCCCTGCTGATCGTGCTCGGCCTGTTCGGCCTGACGGTGGTGTCGATCCCCGACGTCGAGGCCACCGGGCCCGATCCCGACCTCCAGGTCGATGTGGTCGGCTTCCAATGGCAGTGGCAGTTCAGCTATCCCGAGTCCGGGGTGGTGGTTCGGGGCACCGACTCGGTCGAACCGGTGCTGGTCCTGCCCGAGGGGGCGGACGTGCGGTTCGAGATCTCCTCGGCGGACGTCATCCACTCGTTCTGGGTGCCCGGCTTCCGGTTCAAACGGGATGCCATCCCGGGCCGGACCACCGCCTTCGACGTCACCATCACCGGTGATCCCGGTGACTACCCCGGCGGGGTGTGCGCCGAGTTCTGCGGGCTCGACCACGACAAGATGCGGTTCAGCGTGCGCATCGTGCCCCCGGACGAGTTCGACGCCTGGTTGGTCGACCAGGATGAAGGGGCCTGACGTGGGCAGCACCATGATCGCCGGGACACGGCCCGGCGAGACCCGCATCGTCGAGGTGGCCGACGTGGTGGGCGCCGAACCCGGCCCGGACGCCGGCCTGCCCCGCACCCTGCTCGGCTGGGTCTCCACCACCGACCACAAGGCGATCGGGGTCGCCTACGCCGTCACCTCACTGTTCTTCCTGCTGGTCGGCGGGGCCCTGGCCGGGTTCATGCGGGCCGAGCTGGCCGAGCCCGGCATGCAGATCGTCGACACCGCCACCTACAACAGCCTGTTCACGATGCACGGCAGCGTGATGATGTACCTGTTCGCGATCCCGTTCGGGTTCGCCCTGGCCAACTACCTCCTGCCCCTCATGATCGGGGCGGCCGACATGGCCTTCCCCCGGTTGAACGCCCTGTCGTACTGGCTCTACCTGCTGGGCGGGCTGATCCTGATGGCCGGGTTCATCACCAGCGGTGGCGCCGCCTCGTTCGGGTGGTTCGCCTACACGCCCCTGTCCGGCCCGGTCTACTCCCCCTACCTGGGGGCCGATCTGTGGGTGGTTGCGGTGATCGTCACCGGGACGTCCTCCACCCTGGGGGCCATCAACGTGATCGCCACCGGCATCGCCCTCCGGGCGCCCGGGATGACCATGTTCCGGCTGCCGATCATGGCCTGGAACCTGATCCTGACCAGTTTCATGGTCATGCTCACCTTCCCGGTCCTGTCGGGAGCGATGGTCCTGCTGCTGGTCGACCGGCGATTCGGGGCCCACTTCTTCGATGCGACCTCGGGCGGGTCGCCGATCCTCTACCAGCACCTGTTCTGGTTCTTCGGCCACCCCGAGGTGTACATCGCCGCCCTCCCGTTCTTCGGGGTGGTGACGGAGGTGTTCGCCGTGTTCAGCCGCCGCCCGGTGTTCGGCTACAAGGGCCTGGTGGCGGCCACCCTGGCCATCTCGGCCCTGTCCACCACCGTGTGGGCCCACCACATGTTCGTCACCGGTGACGTGGCGCTCACCTTCTTCTCGCTCACCTCCATGTTGATCGGGGTGCCCACCGGCGTGAAGGTCTTCAACTGGATCGGCACGATGTGGGGTGGGTCGCTCACCTTCGAGGCACCCATGCTGTTCGCGGTCGGCTTCATCGTGGCCTTCGTGTCCGGAGGGGTGACGGGCATCCTCCTCGCGTCACCGACCCTCGACTTCTCCCTGTCCGACTCGTACTTCGTGGTCGCCCACTTCCACTACGTCCTGGGGGGAACGGTGGTGTTCTCGGTGTTCGCCGCCATCTACTTCTGGTGGCCCAAGGTGACGGGTCGGATGCTGTCGGAGCGGCTGGCCAAGTACCACTTCTGGCTGCTGTTCATCGGCTTCAACATGACCTTCCTGCTGATGCACCTGCTGGGACTGGCCGGGATGCCCCGCCGGGTCGGCGACTACCCGGACATGGGTGACTTCTCCATCTTCAACGCCATCGCCTCGGCCGGGTACGTGGTCATCGTCCTCTCCTTCATCCCGTTCGGGATCGCCGTGATCCGGTCGTTGCGGGGCCCGGCCACCGCCGGGCCCGACCCGTGGGAGGGGAACACGCTGGAGTGGGCCACGAGCTCGCCGCCCCCGCATCACAACTTCAGCTGGCTGCCCCCGATCCGCTCCGAACGGCCCGTGTTCGATCTGCGCTGGATGAACCACCCCGACGTGGGCCGCACCGACGTGGCCGACGCCTGGCACGCCCGTTCCGGGAACGATCCCCGCTGGTTCCCCCTCGACCCGTGGGAGGGAGGCACCGGCAACGGCAATGAGGCCGGCAACGACAATGAGGCCGGTAACGGCAATGGGGCCCGCACCGGAGGGAGCGGGGTTCAGGCGACCGACGAGGGTGGAGACGACCGGTGAAGTTGAGCGCACTGCTGTGGGCGGGGATCACCGGGTACTACATCGTGCTCGGCCTGATCTACCTGGCCGTCTCCGGCGACGCCGCCGGTACCGCCCTGCTGCTGCTCGGCGCCGGCTTCGGGGGCCTGGTGGCGGGCTGGTTGTGGCGGTGGACCGAGGTCCACGCCGTTTCGGCGGCCGACCGGTTGTCGGCCGACATGGCCGACGAGAGCGGGACGCTGGTGACCGTGTCGTCGGCCAGCCTCCGACCCCTCGGGATCGGGGTGGGGATGTCGGCCATGATCCTCGGGGTCGTGCTGGGTTCGTGGATGGTGCTGGGCGGCCTGGCCATTACCGCCTCGCAGGTGGCGCTGCTCGTCTGGGACACCGACCGGTGATCCGCCGTGGGTGTGGAACCTCCGGTGCCCGCCCGTGATCCTGGCCCACGACTCCGCCCTCGGCCATCTCATCCCGTGGTGGGCGGCGGCGGTCGCCGCCGGCTGGTACCTGCATGGCTGGCTCCCCGGGTCACGATCCCGGGTCCGACTTGCCGCCTTCGTCGGCGGGGTCCTGGTTCTGCTGGCCGCCACATCCCAACCGGTGGAAGCGGCCGCCGACCGGTCGTTCACCGCCCACATGGGTCAACACCTGGCCATCTGGCTGGTCGGGCCACCCCTGATCGTGTGGGCCCACCCGGTCCGCCAGGCGGTGGCCCGCTCGAAGCCGGGGTCCTGGTTGCGCCGGGTCGCGGTGGCGGCGGAACGGGTGCCCCGCCGGTGGTGGTACCCGTCGGTGGCCGTGGGCGCGATGATCGTGGTGGCCGGGTCGCACGCCGTGGCCGTGTACGACTCCGCCCTGACCAACCAGCTGGTCCATGACGCCGAGCACCTGGCCTACCTGACGGTGTCGTTGGCCATGTGGTCGGCCCTGCTCGGCCCGTCCCGCTCCCTCCACTCGCTCCGGATCGGGGTCACCCTCGGGGTGATGGCGGCCATGGTCGTCCTCGGCCTGGTGCTGGCCGGGGTGTCGAGACCGCTCTACCCGACCTATGTGGAACGCAACGGCGACGCCGACGCCCTCACCGATCAGCGAGGGGCGGCGTCGCTCATGTGGATCGGCTCGATGCTGGTGATGACCCCGACCCTGATCGGGGCGGTCTGGCGCTGGGCGGCCGCCGAGCACCGCCACCAACTCCTGACCGAACAGGCCGAGCGGACCGCCCGGCGGACGGTTACACGATCGCATCCCCGGTGAGGAGCACGGGCTGGACGGTGGTGTAGTTGGGCACGTCGGCCATGATCGGCCCCCCACTCTCCTGCATGGCCTTGCCGAAGGCCTCGATGCTCTCCACGTTGGCCCAACCCACCGCGTGGTACTCGTCGCCGTGGATGCCGGTGACCCCCCACATCGTGCAGGCGTCCCCGAGGGCCTCGGCGAACATCGGCATGTGCTTGGTGGTGTAGTAATCCATGTCGAAGGTCGAGCCCTCGGCCTTCGGGTACAGGATGTAAACGGTGATCATCGGATCAGTGTGGCATCGGTCCCGACCGAAGGCGAACGCGCCGGCCCGGGGCCGGGACGCCGTCACTCCACCCCGACGGTTAGGTCGAGGGTCAGCTGGTCGGCCCATCGCACCAGGAGGGCGGCCAGGCCGGCGTTCTCGGTGTGGGCCGCCTTCGATCGGATCAGCCCGGCCACCTCGGAACGGCCGGTGGCGGCGAGGGTGTGGGCCAGGACGGTCACCAGCTGATCGTCGGTGGCGGTCCGCAGGGCGGCGACGACATCGTCCACGGTGTCCGGGTCGCCCAGGTCCCGCAGGGTTTCGGCGCCGACGAGGCGGATCTCGGGATCGGGGTCGTGCAACAGCAGGACGCAGTCGGCGGTGACCCCCGGGTGCCGCCGTCGGGCCAGGGCCCGGAGGGCGCCGAGGTGACCGTTGTGCCAGAGGCGCCGCAGGGCGGTGGTGGCCAGGGTGGTCTGCTGGAGTTCCAGGGCCAGCAGGGCGATCGGGGCCAGGGCCTGCCCGGCTTCCACGATGACGGTGGCCCGGGCCGGGAGCAGGGGCGATCGGGTCCGGCCCGCGGCGAGCAGGGCGTTGACCCCCGAATGGTGGCGCACGTCGGGCTCCATGGCAGCGATCCGGTCGAGGACCACCCAGGAACGTGGCCGGTCGACGGCGGCGATCGGGTAGAGCAGGTCCCAGTCGTCGTCGAGGTCGAGCCGTTCCTCCAGGTAGGCGACCGCCGCGTCGGCGAACCCCGCTCGGGCCAGGGCCCGGCCGGCCGGCTCCGCCGGCAGGCGTGGGTGTTCCCGCTGCAGGTCGGCCAGGGTGCCCAGGAGGTCGTCGGCCGTCAGGCAGAGGTCGATCCCGGTCAGGGTCGGTCCCGGGTGCTCGACCCGGTGTTCCGGGTGGGCGGTCATCAGATGGTGGAGCACGGCTCGGGCCGGGCCGACCACCATGGCACTGCCCCGGTCGGTCAGCAGCTCGGCGAGGACCGGGTCGGGGGCCGCCCGGTAGCGCTGTTCGAGTTCCCGGGTGGGGAGACGGTCGAGTCCGCACAGGTCGGCCCGGCGGCCCAGGGCGGCCTGCTCGGCCACGGTGGGCAGGCCGGCCCCGCCACCGGAGCGTGACGCCGCCGACACCAGGGTGATCACCTCGATGTCGTCGAAGGCCGGTTCGGTACTCACCCGGTTGATCCACGGGGCGAACCGGTCGCCCCCGTCGCGCAGGTCGAGGGAGCGGACATGGTCGAGGGCGAAACGCCGGGCCGCCGGGTCCTCGCCCCTATCGACGATCACCTCGACCAGCGCCGACTCGAGGGGGGCGAGCTCGGGCGCGACCGGGATCTCCCGGACCAGGCGGTCGAGCCAGTCCCAGATGTCCTCGTCGTCGGACCGCACCAACGGCTCGGGTGCCGGATGCCAGCCGTCGGTCAGATCCTCGACGGTCGTCTCCAACCAAGCCCCGAACGACGGGTAGCGGGCGTCACCCCCCGGTTCCACCTTGACCAGCTCCCATTCGCCACGCCCGTCCACCACCATGGGGTCGAGCACGGCCATGTAGCCGTCGAACCAGCCGATCGTGATCGTGTACCACAGGTGGCCGGCCTTGAAATCCGTCCAGGGGGTGAGCAGGGGGGCCGAGAGGTAGTCGCTCTCGGCCGCCCCCGGTCGCCCGTAGCCGGGCATGTGGACGGCGTCGTGGCCATGGGGTCGGCTCATAGAGAGCTCACCCACGGTGAGATCGACTGGGCTGGGGCCGGGCCACCGGACCGACCGGTCGACGGCGTCGGCCGGCAGCAGGGCTGACGGTTCCACCGGGAACCGGCCGGCCACCAGATCGGGATCCTGCATCCCCCACGGTCCCGCGTAGGCCCCGTTCGAGGTGGCCAGGAAGGCCCGGTACGACGGGGGAAACCGGATGCCGAGGCGGAGTTCGGCGGCCACGATTTCCGCCTCGGACGCTCCGGGAAGCAGGACCGAACCCGACCGGAGGACCGGGGCCGGGGCGCGGGACGGTTCCTGGAAACGCTGACGTCCGATCAGGCCATCCCATCTCGCCACCAGCTGCGACATCGTTGTTCCGTCCACCAACGGCACGGTAACCACGCACCGTGGTCGGAACGGGTGGCCGGGTGACCCGATCGACGCGGGTAAACCGTCCCAGGGCGGACCGACGCCCGACGGGCCGCGGCCCGGTCAGGTGGGGTCCGGTGACTCCAGTACGGCCTTGGCGACGGCTATGGCCGAGTTGCCGGCCGGGATCCCCGCGTAGCCCGAGGCGTGCATGATGACCTCCCCGATCTCCTCCGGGGTGAGGCCGTGGCCGAGACCGGCCCGGATGTGGATGGCCAGCTCGTCGTGGGCCCGGAGAGCGGTGAGCACCGCGATGGTCACACACGACCGGGTTCGACGGTCGAGCGCACCGTCGCGGGTCCACAACGACCCCCAGGCCGCCTCGGTGATGTAGCGCTGGAAATCCCGGTCGATCGAGGACGCCCGGGCGTCGGCCCGGTCGACATGGGCGTCGCCGAGCACCTCCCGGCGGACGGCCATGCCGGCAGCGTAGCGATCCGTCGGGGCCTCGCGGCTCGCTGCCGGCCCGGTTCCGGGTGGATCGGGGCTGGTTCGGGCGTCGCCGGGATCGGTCATGAGGTCTCCAGGTTGTGGCGGGCACGGACGGGATCGACCGTGAGCCGGTCGACGGATTCGGCCAGCCACCAGGCCGCCGAGCCGGTGGCCCGGAGCAGGTGGTGCAGGGCCGGCCATTCGGCGTGCCACGGCCCCGCGGCCCGTTGGAGCTCGAAACCCGACGCGGCCTGGAACAGGGTGGCCAGCAGGCCCGGGACCTGGAGGGCGGCGGCGCGGGCACTGATCGCGGCCACCGGGTTGTGCTTATGGGGCATCGAGGAGGAACCGCCGGCCTCGTCCGCCCGCTCATTGAGCTCGCCGACGTCGGTGGTGGTGAGGATCACGATGTCGCCGGCCACCTTGGCCACCACGGCGGCGGCCGTGGCCCACGCCGCGGCGGCGCCGAGGATCGGGGTTCGGTCGCCATGCCAGTTGCGGCCCGGATCGGCGAGACCGAGCCAGCGGGCCGTCCCGGCCCGGACCTCGGTCGGATCGGGACCGAGCGATCGGTCGTCCCCGACCGGCCCGCCGAGCTGGACCGGGGTGGTGACCACCTCGACGGAGATCCACGCCTGGTCGAGGGCGGCCACCCACCCGTCGATCACCGCCCCGAACGTGGTCGGCCGAGCGTGTTGGCCCAGGGTCCGGCCCATCATCGGGTCGGCGGCGTGGGCGGCGGCCAAGGCGGCCAGCCCGTCCCGGGCGGCCATCCACGGGCGGGCCAGGGCCCGCCGGGACCGGTAGACGACCAGCATGGTGGCGGTGTCGAGCACGTCCTGGCTGGTGGCCCCCAGGTGGACCGAGTCGGCGTGGTCCGGTCCGACCTCGGCCCGGAGCTGGGCCACCAGGGGAATGACCGGGTTGCCGCCCAGCGGGGCCTCGTTGAACACCCGGTCGAGGTCGAGTCGGCCCGGGTCGACCTCGGCCACCGCGGCCGCGTCGTCGCCGTCGATCAGACCGGCGTCGGCCTGGGCCCGGGCCAGGGCGACCTCGACGGCCAGCATGGCGCGGAGCCAGACCACCTGGTTGGTGGCCTCGGCCACCGGTCCGACCGCGGTCAGGTAGGCGAACGGGTCGCTGACGTCCCGCCGATCCGGCGGGGACCCCGGCGGCGGGGCGATCGGCCGGTTTGCAGACTCGTCGGACATGGCTGCCCCTGCTCAGAGCTCGAAGAATACGGTCTCGGCGTCGCCTTGGAGGCGCAGGTCGAGTCGGTACGAACGGACGGGCCCCACCGGGTCGTTCCCGAGAACAGGGTCGTTCCCGAGAACAGGGGCGGGTGCTTCCCAGCCGGTGAGGGGGGCCACGATGGTGGCCCGGCGCTCCGGTTTGAGGCGGGACAGGACGGGGTCGGCGGCGTTGGCCTCGTCGAGATCGGCGAAGTAGCAGCGGGTGGTGACCCGGTCGAGCAGGCCCCGGGCGAACACCGACAGGCACAGATGGGGTGCCTGGAGGACCCCGGACCGGGTCGGCGCCGGAGGTGGGAGCACCGAGTGCAGCTCCCATTCCCCGCCGGCGCCGGTGGCGCAACGACCGAAGCGGCCGTCGATCTGCCAGGACTCCACCAGCCCGTCGGGGACGCCGGCCCCGTCCCCGTCGAGCAGACGGCCCCGCAACACGAGCCGCGGGGCCCCGGGCTGGGGGTCCCGGGCGGCGAACCGGTCGTCGGGCCGGTCGAGCACGAGGTGGAGGAACGGGCCGACGGTCTGGGGCGGCGTCAGGCCGAGCCGGTCAGTCATGTCCCGCCGGCCGCTCGGATCGCCCGGCCGGGGCGCCGGCCCCGGCTTCGAACGGTGTGGCCCGCGGGCCTCGGACCACGATGTCGAAGCGGAACCCGAGCGCCCATTCGGGCTGGGTGAGCCCGTGGTCGTACCGGGCCACCAGGCGCCGCCGGGCGGCCGGGTCGGCGATCGAGTTGAGGATCGGGTCCTGGAAGAACAGGGGGTCGTCGGGGAAGTACATCTGGGTGACGAGCCGTTGGGTGACCGCCCGGCCGAACACCGACAGGTGGATATGGGCCGGGCGCCAGGCGTTGGGATGGTTCCCCCACGGGTAGGCACCGGGTTTCACGGTGGTGAACCGGTAGGTGCCGGTTGCGTCGGTGAGCACCCGGCCGGCCCCGACGAAGTTGGGGTCGAGGGTGCCGGGCCAGGTGTCGCCGGCGTGGGCGTAGCGGCCCGACGCGTTGGCCTGCCACACCTCGATTAGCGAATCAGGGATCGCTCGGCCGGCGGAGTCGAGCAGCCGTCCGGTGACGGTGATGCGTTGACCGACGGCGGTGCCGTTCGGACCGGTGGTGAGGTCCGCTTCGGTTTCGGCCACCGCACCGGGGGTGAACAGGGGCCCGGTGAGCTCGGTGGCGTCGAGGAGGTCCGGGTCGACCCGGACCGGAGGCCGATTCGGGTGGCGTCGGGCGGTGGAGGCGTAGTCGGGGGCGTCGAGCGGGGGGAACTCGCCGGGTTCGGGGCGGACCGGAGCCGACCACGAGGGCAGGGAACCGGGCGGGGTCGTCGGAGGAGAGGTCATACGCGCCTTTCGCCGGACGGGTCGTCCGCCGCCCCGAACGGAAGCCCCACATAGTGGCGGGCCAGGACCGTGGCCGCGTCCCGATCGCTGGTCACCTCGGCCAGTTCCGCCAGTTGGAGCTGCCGCCGGAACGGGTCGTCCCCGAGACGGTGGAACATGGAGGTCATACGCCACGAGAAGTGCTGGGTCCGCCAAACCCGCTGGAGGCAGATGTCGGTGTAGGTGTCGAGGGCCGACCAGCGACCGTGCTTGAGGGCGGCATGGAGGAGAGGAGCCAGGACGGCCACATCGGCCACGGCCAGGTTCAGTCCCTTGGCTCCGGTCGGGGGCACGATATGGGCCGCGTCCCCGGCCAGGAACAATCGGTGGTGCTGCATCACGGGGGCCACGGCGCTGCGGAGGTCGGTGATGCCCCGCTCCAGGATCGGCCCGGTGGCCAGTTCGAATCCGTCGTCGGTGGGCAGCCGCCGATCGAGCTCCTCCCAGATCCGGTCGTCGGGCCAGGCGTCCAATTCGGTGCCGGCCGGGACCTGCAGGTACAGGCGGGTCACGCCGGGTGACCGCATGCTGTACAGGGCGAATCCCCGGTCGTGAGCGGCGTAGACCAGCTCGTCCTGGGTGGGCGGAGCCTCGGCCAGGATGCCCAGCCACCCGAACGGGTAGTCCCGTTCGAGCAGCTGGATGCCCGGTATCGACGGGCGGCTGACGCCATGGAAGCCGTCGCAGCCGACCACCACCTGGCTGCGGACCTGGTACCGCTCACCGTCGTGGTGGTATCCCACCGTGGGCCGGTCGGTGTCGATCCCGGCGATGGTGGTGTCCTGGACGTTGAACACGATGGGGCCGCCGTTGGCCAGGCGGGCGGCGATGAGGTCCTTCACCACCTCCTGCTGGCCGTACACCGTGATGGACTCACCGACCAGGTCGACGAAGTCCAGCCGGTGCCGCCGACCGGCGAAGGCGAGCTGGACCCCCCGGTGGGTCATCCCCTCCGCGTCGAGCCGTTTGGCCAGGTCGAGGGAGCGGAGCAGGGCCACCGTCGGGGCCTCCAGGACCCCGGCCCGGACCCGCTGTTCCACATGGTCTCGGTCGCGGCGTTCGAGCACGATCTGCTCGATGCCGGCGGCATCGAGCAGGTGGGAGAGGACCAAGCCGGCCGGTCCGGCTCCGATGATGGCCACCTGGGGATCGACCGTGGTGACCATGGTGCCCGTTCAGCCTTCCCGGCCCTGCACGGTGACGCCGGCCCCGGCCAGCTCACCCATGACCCGCCGGTCGGTGCCGTCGTCGGTGAACACGGGTCGGGTGGCGTCCCACAGCACGGTGGCGGCGAAGCCGGCCCCGGCCGCATCGATGGCCGTGGCGGCCACGCACACGTCGGCGGCGAGGCCGACGACGACGACCCCGGTCACCCGGCGGTCCCGCAGCAGACCGGCCAGGCCGGTGGGGACCTCCTCACCGGTAGTGGGATGGCGCATCGTGAAGGCGGAGTAGCCGTCCTCACCGTTGGCGCCCTTGCGGACCACGGCGTCGGCGCCCGGGTCGAGCCCGTCCACCAGTTCCGCCCCCCACGAGCCGCCCACACAGTGCACCGGCCAGGTTCCCTCCGGCTGGAAGTGGGGGGTGACGGCTGGGTGCCAGTCCTGGGTGAACACCACCACCGCGCCCGAGGTCCGAGCGGCGGCGATCTCGTCGTTGACCCGGCCCACGATCCGGTCGCCGCCGGTGACGAACAATGATCCGTCGGGGCTGGCGAAGTCGTTCTGCATGTCGACCACGATCAGGGCGCGGCCCGGTCCGTACCGGTCCCGACCGGATCGGTCGCCGTCCGGCCCGGGTCGTACCGGCTCGTGGTCGGGGGCGTTAGGCTCGGCACCTGCCATGGCGCCACCCTACTTCGCCCCCCGTTGCCCCGCCCGAGCACCAGGTCCGGTGCCGACCCGACGAGTCGGGCCGCGATCCCGGCGTCACCGCCCGGTGGGCCCGGCGGGGAGCCGGCCGTGACCCCACTCCGGATCTTCCGGTTCGTGTCCCGGGCCGAGGCCGTCACCTGGGCCCTGCTGCTGGTCGGCATGTTCCTCAAGTACGTGTCCGGCACCACCGACGCCGGGGTGCGGGTGGCCGGCATGATCCACGGCGTCGTCTTCCTCGGCTACGCCGTGGTGGCCCTCACGGTGGCCGTCGACCGGCGTTGGCCGTTCATGCGAGTCGTGTTCGCGTTGGCGGCCGCGGTGCCCCCGTTCGCCACCCTCGTGTTCGATCGTCACGCCGAGAACGAGGGTTGGTTGGGTTACCGGTGGCGCCTGCTGGTCGAAACGCCGGCCAACCGGTCGGAGCAGGTCATCGCCTGGCTCCTGCACCGGCCCGTGCGGGGGGTCGTGGTTGCCGTCGGGGTGGTGGCGGCGTTCACCGAGGCGGCCTTGCTGGCCGGTTCGTCGAGCTGAGACCGTTCGGCCGTTCGTCAGTCCGGTTCGGGGAGCCGCCGTCCGGTGACCTCGTCGGGATGGAGCCGGACGAACCGGGAGCGGACCCCTTCGGCCCACGGTTCGGGTCCGTCCTCGGCGTCCTCCAGGGCGAGCAGCTCTTCGAGGTTCTCGACCTCGGTGGCGTGACCGTGCACCACGACGCTCCAACCCTGGTGGTGTTCGGCGTCGATGTCGTCGATCTCGAAGGCGACCGCGGATCCGAGTACCGCGGCGGCCAGCTTGGTGCCGGGAGCAGTCCGGATCAGGAGGGCTGAACCGGCGGTTCCGCCCTCCACCGCGTAGTTGATCGGGAAGATGTCGGGATGGCTGCCCACGCACACCCCCAACCGGCCGACGGTGCCAGCCAGCAGATGCTGCCAGCACTCCTCGATGGGCATGACCTCGAGGCCGGTGCGTTCGTCGAAGGATGTCATTGTCGGTAGTTCTCCACCACGTCGCGGGGTCGGGTCTCGACGGTGTCCGGATCCCGGCCGAACTCGCGTTCGGCCTGACGGCGGCGGAGGAGATCCCACAACTGGTCGAGCTGTTCCTCGGCGTCGCTCAGCTCAGCGTGTTCCTCGTCCTCGGTGATCTCGCCCGCGGCCAGCCGGCGTCGAAGGTCGTGCTCGGTGGCGATCAGCTCCTTGATGTGCTGTCTGATATCGGCATCGTTCACCGGGCCATCATGGCACACCGGCCGACGTCCGTCCGGGGCGCCGAGTGGTCCGCCGGTGCCACCGTCGGCGCCGCGCTAGGTTTCGGCCATGGCTGAGGTTTCGATCGATCCGTCCGTGCCGCCCAGCGGTCCGGGATGCGTGGAGTGCCTGGCCGGCGACGGCTGGTGGTTTCATCTGCGACGATGCGCCGAGTGCGGTCACGTCGGCTGCTGTGACTCGTCGCCGGCGCAGCACGCCACCGGTCACTTCCGGGCCACCGGACATCCGGTCATCCAGAGTTTCGAGCCCGGTGAGGACTGGTACTGGGATTACCGGACCGGTCGGATGGGCCGAGGACCGGAGCTGGCCGCTCCGACCAGCCACCCGCTCGATCAAGCGGTACCGGGACCGCCCGGCCGGGTCCCCGCCGACTGGCAGCAGTTGCTCAACGGCTGACCCGCGGTCCGGGCTTGAACCTCACCGGCATGTGGGTCGCCCCGAAGATGAAGTTCGACCGGATCCAGCTCGGGTCCTCGGTGCGTTCGAGGTCGTCGAGGCGGGTGAGGGTCTCGCGTAGCAGCATGGTGATCTCGATGCGGGCGAGGTGGGCGCCGAGGCAGTGGTGGGGTCCGCCGCCGCCGAAGGCCACATGCTGGTTGGGGGTGCGGGTGATGTCGAGCCGGTGGGGTTGGTCGAAGACGTCGGGGTCGCGGTTGGCGGCGCCGTAGTACATGACCACCTTGTCGCCGGCGGCGATGGGTTGTCCGGCGATCTCGGTGTCGGTGGTGGCGGTACGGCGCATG
>JBKDZN010000221.1:0-36939 GCA_047971245.1 Acidimicrobiales bacterium | reverse complement strand
GGCTCGAGGCCCGGGCAGGGCCGGCGGCGGGTGGACGGGCGGTGGCGAGGCCACCGTGGCCGGCCGGCCGTCGGGCTCGTCCAGGCTCGTCAACCAGGCCGCCAGCTGGGCCGCCGTGGCCCGCTGATCCGGGTTCACGGTCACGCAGGCGGCGATGATGCGGCGCAGGTCGGGCGAGACCGCCGGGCTGACCCGGGGCGCCGCGGTGGCGATGTTGTGGATCAGGGCTGCGCCCGACCCGGCGTGGACCAGCTCCCGGGTGAGCAGGACGTGGAGCAGCACCCCGAGCGCATACACATCGGATGCGTTGGTGGCCGAAGCCGAATGGAACAATTCCGGCGCCATGTACTGGGGGGTGCCCATCAGGGCGCCGGCCCGGTGGTAGCTGCCCGTCGCGGTCAGCTCCCGCATGAGGCCGAAGTCGGCCAGCTTCCAGCGTGGGTTGGCGTACAGGGCGTTGCCCGGCTTGATGTCGCGGTGGACCAGGCCCTGGTCGTGCAGGAAGGCCAGACCCCCGGCCAGGTCGGCCACCACGGCGCGTGCCTCGTCGTCGCTCAACACCCGACCGGGACGGGAGGCCAGCTCGTCGTCGAGGGACCGTTCGCACAACTCGGTGATCAGGTAGGGGTGGACGTCGACGCCGCCGTCCCCGTCGGTGATCTCCTGGTGCCCGGAGTCGAGGTAGCCGACCAGGTTCTGGTGACGCAGGCCGGCCATCTTGCGGGCCTCGAGCAGGAAGTCGGCCCGTTCCTGCGGGGTGGTGCCGGGGTGGAGCACCTTCGCTGCCGCCGAACCGAGATCGACCGGCGACCGGTCGATCACGGCGTACACCTGACCGAAACCGCCCTGACCCAGCGGCTGCCGGATCTCCCATCGTCCGCCGAGCACCGTTCCCGGCGGGACCGCTCCGCTCATACCGCTCCGCGCCTCCTGGCCGCTACCGGCCGGGGAATCCGCCCACATCCGGTGGTTGCTGCGGTCACCGTACCGGGGGCGGGTCCCGTCGGCTCTTCGGCCGAGGCCTCATCGGTCCCGTTGGCTCTTCGGCCGAGGCCTCATCGGTGGTGCCGGTCGGGGCGGTTGACGCTGCGGGTGGCCACCTCGACCAGGCCGTCGGCGCCGACCGTGTAGGAGTCGACCCGGTCCACCTGGTGCCGGCCGCCCCGGGCCCGCCCACTGACCACATCCACGGTCATCCCGGTGATCACCGGCACCAGCGCCACGGCCCGGAACCCCTCGTCGTCGCCGGGGTTGGCCCGCTTGTCCTCCCGGATCAGGTCCTGGGAATCCCAGGCCCACACCTCGTCCAGGGAGACGAATCGGCACCGGTGGTTGGTCCGCGACCGGGCGACCAGGCCGCTGGGGCAGATCAGGACCGACCCCTCGATCCAGGGGCCCACGGCCAGACCGTCGCGACCGAAGCCGTGGTCGAATCCCTCATCGATCAGGCCGTCCAGGTCTCCGGCGGCCACCGACCGGCGCCGCTGCTCGTGGCGGATCTCGTCGGCCACCAAGGCGAGCTCCCGGTCGTCGAGCCGGCTGATCGTCTCCAGCACGGCGTCCCCGGCGGGCCCGGTGACCCGCTCCGGACGCATCGAATCCTCCGCGCCGGTCAACCGGGGGAAGCGGTATCGGCCAGGGCGCCGAGGAACCGGTCGTTCTCGGCCGGTGAGCCGACCGTGACCCGGATCCCCTCGTTCGAGAACGGCCGGGTCACCACCCCGCGCTGCTCGAGCCCGGTGTAGATCTCGTCGGTGCGGGCGCCCATGGGGATCCACACGAAATTGGCCTCCGAATCGGGCAGGGACCACCCGGCCGACCGCAGCTCCGCGGTCAGACGGCCACGCTCCGCAGTGAGCTCGGCCACGATAGCGGCGACCTCGTCGGCGGCCTCGATGGCGGCCCGGGCGGCCGCCTGGGCCAGGTGGTTGACCGTGAACGGGAGCAGCAACTTGTCGAGATCGACGATCACCTCGGGGTCGGCCACCGCGTACCCGGTCCGGAGCCCGGCCATGCCGTAGGCCTTGGAGAAGGTCCGGAACACCACGACGTTGGGGTAGGTGCCCACCAGGTCGGTGACCGGATCACCCAGGGCGGGATCGGCGAACTCCCGGTAGGCCTCGTCGACCAGCACGATCACGTCGTCGTCGATGGTGTCCACCAGCTTGGCGATTGCGGCGGTGGACACCGCGGTCCCGGTCGGGTTGTTCGGCGTGGCCAGCAACACCATCGTGGTGCGATCGGTGACCGCGGCGGCCACCGCGTCGAGATCGAAGGCGTGATCGACCAGGGGAACGGTCACGGGCACACCACCCATCGTCGTCACCGAGATCGGGTAGGCCTCGAACGATCGCCAGGGGTACACGACCTCCTGGCCCGGATCGACGAAGGCCATGCAGAGCTGACGGAGCAGGCCGACCGATCCGCAGCCGACCGTCACCCGATCGGTCGGCACCCCGATCCAGGCGGCGATGGCTTCCCGGAGCCCCACGGCCAGGTGGTCGGGGTACCGGTTGACCTCGCTCGCCGCCTGCCTGACGGCGGCGAGGACGGCGGCCGGGGGCGGATACGGGTTCTCGTTCGACGCCAGCTTGATGGCGCCGGTGATGCCGTGCTCCTGCTCGGCTTGGACCGCGGCCTTGCCCGGCCGGTAGGCGGGGAGCGAGGCGACCGCGGGGCGAAGATGACCGACGGACATGGCGGCACCCTAGCCGCCATGTCCCGCGGGTCAGCCGTCGACGGCGGCCGTCATGGCGTCGAGCCCGGCCATCAGGGCCTCGGCACCACCGGCGTCGAGGGCCGAGAAGGCCGGCAGCACCATGGCGTCGGTCCGCACCTCGGCCTCGTCGAGCAGGGCCTGGTCGGCGTCGGTGATGGTGGGAGGATCGGGGTAGCCGAAGGCCTCCACCATCTCGGGGCGCTTGATGGCGTGGGCCACGGCCGGATCGAGATTCAGCGACCGGACCGCGGCCAGGTGGGCCGAACCGCGGAACTCGCGCAGGACCGCGGTGAGCTGCATCGCCCGCCCGGGGGCGTCGTCGCTCAGCGGCTCGGCCGCCAGTCCGGCGAACAGGGGCAGCGATGCGGCGTCGGCCGCGTCGATGATGGTCTCCGCCGCCGCGCAGTACTTGTCGAGTCCGTCGATGTCGCCGAAGGTGGCCCGGCCGAACTCGCGGGCACATTCGGTGTAGACCCGGCCCGCCTCGCGGGGATCCATGACCTCCCGGGCCGAGGTCCACAACTTCTCCACCGCAGCGGGGGCGAAGTAGCCGAAGGCGCAACCGACGACGCTGGGTTCGCAGTCGCCGAGGACACCGCCCCGACCGAGGAAATAGAACCGCATCCCGTCGAGGCCGAGCTCCTTGCCCTTGGCCAGGGTGGCGGGTGCGAAATAGAACGCCGCTCCGAGCGCTCCGATCTTGGGGTGCGCTTCGGCGACGAGCTCGGCTGGTGTCATCTGGTCCCCCTTCGCCGCCCGGTCGACCGGGGGCGTGGTTGGCGGCATGGTGAATGGCTGCGGTCGGGCACCGATCTCGTTCTCGGGCCGAGCGCGCCCCAATCCAAACATCGGGCCCCGGATCCCGGCAAGCTCGTCCCACCGTCGGGGGGCGGCGCCGGAGTCCGACGCTCCCTGGTGCTGGATGGCCACGAGTGCGTCGGCAAGGAGATTCGCCGTACACTTCGACCCGGTGGACGTGCTGGACGACATCTTTCCCGTGCTGCGGCCGGCCGATTGGCTGGCCGACAACCCCGACGCCGCGGCCCACGTGTGGCTGGGCACGACCGATCATCCCCTGGTCCTGGTGACCTACGCCCATCTCGGCGCCGACGGTTCCCTGCGGGTGCTCGACGCCGACCATCCGATTGCCGGTGGTGGCCACCCGGACGACCGAGCCGACGATGCCGACCTCCGTCCCGGCGAAGAGGTGGTCCGAGCCGCGTTCGCCAATCTCGACGCCTACCCGACCGACTTCGAGGCCGTCGACGCCGGCGGCGGGCGGATGCTCGTCTCCGCCGGGCGGGCCCTGGCCGCCGAGCGGGTGCTGTCACAGGCCCACATGTTGCGGGCCCACGAGCTGCTCGAGGCCGAAGAGGTGCTGGTGTCGATCCCACGGCGAGGGGCGGTGCTGGCCTGCTCGATCGACTGTTCGGATCAGGTCCGGCGCTCGATGATGCACCTGCACACCGAGGCGTGGGGACAGGCCCGCTCCGAGCCCGACCGGATCACCGGGGAGCTCGTCGTGTTCGAACAGGGTGTCAAGACCGGCCGGATGCCGATCGCGGAGCTCAACGTCTGAGTCTCCCGCCCGGTCCCGCCGGTCCGGGGGCGCGAATCGGGTTGGCGGGCCCACCTCTGCCCGGCCCGGTGGTGAGCTAGCGTGCCGACATGAGCGAGAATCTGCGCCGATACCAGCAGGCGATGTTCGGCTTCGATGCCGTGGCCCGGCGGATGACGCCGGACCAATGGGACGCCCCGTCGAAGTGTGAGGGCTGGAGCAACCGTGAGGTGGCCGGCCACGTCATCTGGGGAGTGCAGCGCATGGCGGCCGGGTTGGGTGTCGGGCAGCCACCGGCCGAGGCGAGCGAGGCCGAGGTGGCCGGAGCGGACCCCACCGCCACCTGGGTCGAGAGTCGCGACCGGGTCATGCGGGCCCTCGACCGCCAAGGGGCATTGGCCACGGTGATCGACTCCCCGTTCGGTCCCCAACCCGCCGACGAGCTGCTCCGGATCAGTACCGCGGACGTGTACACCCACACCTGGGACGTCGGCGCTGCCGTCGGGATCGACCCCGCCCTCGACCCCGAGGTGGCCGAAGCCCTCTACCCCATGCTGGCCGCCTTCGGGGACGGGCTGCGCGGCCCGGGGATGATGGGTCCTGAGGTGGCCGTGCCCGGCGACGCCTCCATCGTCGACCAGTGGCTCGGCTTGCTGGGGCGCCGGCCCTGACCGTGGACGACCACGGCCCGGTCGGAACCGAGCCGTGTGACCTCACCGCCCTCGACGCCCGAGCCCGCATCGGCCGGGGCGAGCTCTCCCCGACCGAACTGCTCGCCTCGTGCCTGGCTCGCATCGACGCCACCGACCCCGGCGTCAACGCGATGGTGGTCCGGGCCGACGAACAAGCCCGGGCCGACGCGAGCGCGGCGGCCGACGCGGTCGTGGCGGCCCGGCGCAACGGGACGGCCCTGCCGCCACTGCACGGTCTGCCCGTGGCGATCAAGGACCTCCAGGCCACCGCCGGCCTGCGGACCACCTACGGAGCGGAGGCGTTCGCCGATCATGTGCCCACCGTCGACGACGGCATCGTGGCCCGGGTCCGGGCCGGGGGTGGGATCGTGCTCGGCAAGACCAACATCCCCGAGCGCTCCATCGGCGCCAACACCGTCAACCGGCTGTTCGGCGCCACCGGCAACCCGTTCGATCCGGCCCTGACCTGCGGTGGTTCCTCGGGCGGCTCCGCGGTGGCCGTCGCCACCGGGATGGCCCCGCTCGCCACCGGCAGCGATCACGGCGGCAGCCTGCGGATCCCGGCCTGCTACTGCGGCGTGGTCGGCTACCGGGCCACCCCGGGAGTGGTGCCCTTCGACGAACGGACCACCCCGCAGACGTACTACTCGGTGCTCGGCCCGATGGCCCGCACCGTGAGTGACACCGCCCTGCTGCTGTCGGTGATCGCCGACCGGGGCCGGTCCGCGGGCGCCCACCCCCCACTCGACCCGATGGCGTTCCCGCTCGACACCGGCGCCCTGGCCCGCCTCGACGACCTGGATCCCGCCGGCCTCCGGGTCGGGGTCAGTCCCGATCTGGGGGGCGTCCTGGTCTCCCAGGACGTGCGCGACACCTTCGCCGACCGGGTCAGCCGCCTCGGCGACGCGGTCGGTCGGTGCGAACCGGTCGACCTCGATCTTGCGGCGGCCGCGGACGTCGACTGGCGGTTGCGGGCCGATGTGTTCGTCACCCAGTACCAGGAGGAACGGGCGAGCTGGGACGAGGGATTCAACCCCAACATCGTGGCCACCTACGAAGCCGCCCTGCGCACCCCGATGGAGGACATCGCGGCGGCCCGGGGCCGCCAGCTCGACCTGATCCGCTCGGCGGCCCGCGTGTTCGACGAGTTCGACGTGGTCGTCTGCCCCGGTGTCAGCGTGCCCCCGTTCCCGTGGGCCGAGCTGTATCCCCGTACCGTCGACGGTGCCCCGGTGGAGAACTACATGGCCTGGCTGTCCCTGACCGCCGCCATCACCGTGATCGGCCACCCGGTGGTAGCCGTGCCGTGTGGCCGCGACCGCACAGGTCTACCGTTCGGGCTGCAGGTCATCGGCCCCCGCTTCGCCGACCGGCGGGTCCTTTCGGTGGCCCGGGCCCTGGAACGGATCTTCGCCGATGATCCGGCGACCATCCGGCCCGTTCCCGACCTGACCCCCCTGACCACCGATCGGCAGGGTCTTCGCACCCGCGGTCGCACGGTCCAGCTCGACGGCTGATCCGCCGGTCATCGTGATCCGATTTTGATCCATATGTGTCTTCGCAATTGAAGCAAAAGACCTTATGGATCGGTCCGTTCGCCGAGACGGGCGCACCAAGCGGCGCGGTCGGCCCGTTGCTCGGGTGTGACCGCCGGGCCCAGATATCGATCCCATATCCGGGATGGTGGCCGGGAGTCGGTCAGGTCGCTCGGCGTGTCCCGTGTGGCCAGATGTTTGTGGAGCTGGTCGAACGCGGCGACATCCTCCCGGGGCAGCGTTCCCGCCATCCGCTGGAACGTCGGGCGGAACGAGACCCGAGGGGCACTGAACCTCGGATCGTGTCTCGGATCGGGCCCGCCGTCGGGTCTGACATCCGGCCTGATGTCGGGCGCCTCGTCGTGGTCCGCGCCGTCCTGGGGGTCGCGTCCGGGATCATCGGGCTGCTCCGGAGGAAATGTGGAAGTCATGGACGCCCATATTACTGCCGGATGGCCAACCAATACTAGTCTTGTTTCTGTGCCTACACCGATCCATATACATAAAGATTTCAACGAACGCCTCAAGGCACTTCCACTCGAACTGCAGTGGCATCTTCTGAGCGCCATGTTCGGAATCCGAGATATTGCCGCCACCCATTGGGCTGACCTGCCGGCATTCAACGACGATCCCCACGCCCGAGTGGTCGACATCTACCTGCTGACCCCGTCGGGGCCTCGCCGGTTGTCGGTCCTGCTGCACGTCATCGAAGGCGAAGAGCGGGCCGAGCTCGTGGCCACCGACTTCATCGTCGAGCTCGACTGATCTCCTGAAGGGGATCGCCTGTCAAGCGCCACTCCGGAACGGTGTTGGTGGCTCGGCCGACGCCGTGACTACGGTGAGCATGGCTCGAGAAGGGGGGTCGATGATGCCCGGACATGCCGACCCGACCGCCGGCGGTGGGTCGCCGGCTGATGTGGCAACCGCCCGCTTCGACGTCGTCGTGGTCGGGGCCGGATTCAACGGCCTGTACAGCCTGTACCGGTTACGGCAGGAAGGGTTCTCGGTCCGATTGGTCGAGGCATCCTCCGGTCTGGGCGGGGTCTGGTGGTCGAACCGGTACCCGGGGGCCCGGGTCGACTCCCACGTGCCCAACTACGAGTACTCCCTGCCCGAGGTGTGGCGGGACTGGACCTGGACCGAACGGTTCCCGGGGCGGGACGAACTGGTCCGCTATTTCGATCATGTCGCCGAGGTGCTCGACCTCCGACCCGACATCGACCTGGACACCCGGATCGAGTCGGCCCAATTCGACGACACCGCTCACCGTTGGGCGCTGACCTCCGGCGGTGGCCGCCGCTACCAGGCCCGCTGGCTGGTCATGTGCACCGGGTTCGGCTCCAAACCGTACATTCCGGATCTCCCCGGCCTGCAGGACTTCGCCGGGGGGTGCTACCACACCGCCGGCTGGCCCGAGGCCGGCGTGTCGTTCGCCGGGCGCCGGGTGGGGGTCATCGGCACCGGGGCCAGTGGGGTCCAGGTGGTGCAGGAGGCGGCCCCGGAGGCCGCCCGGCTCTCGGTGTTCCAACGCTCACCGGTGACCGCACTCCCCATGGAGCAACGCCGACTCGACCGTGACGAGCAGCAGGCGGCCAAGGCCGGCTACCCCGAGATGTTCGCCCGACGCAACGGACCGCCCGGCAGCTTCGCCGACATCGCCCGGCTCGACGTCAAGGCCCTCGACGTCTCCGACGCCGAACGCCAGGCCGTCTACCAGGCGGCCTGGGACAAGGGCGGCTTCCACTTCTGGGTCGGCACCTTCAAGGACATCCTCACCGACGAGGCCGCCAACCGGACCGCGTACGCGTTCTGGCGGGACAAGACCCGGGCCCGGCTGCGGGACCCCGAGATCGCCGAACGGCTCGCTCCCACCGAGCCGCCCTACCCGTTCGGCACCAAGCGCCCGTCGCTGGAGCAGAACTTCTACGACTGCTTCAACCAGGACAATGTGGCGCTCGTCGACCTCAACGACACGCCGATCATCGCCATCACCCCGTCGGGGGTGACCACCACCGCCGGCGATCACCCCCTCGATCTCCTGGTCCTGGCCACCGGATTCGACGCCAACACCGGCGGCCTCACCGCCATCGACATCCGGGGGAGCGACGGAACCTCACTGGCCGAGGTATGGGCCGACGGGGTCGACACCCACCTGGGTATGGCGGTGGCCGGATTCCCGAACCTGCTGTTCCTCTACGGACCGCAGAGCTCGACCGCGTTCTGCAACGGCCCCGTCTGCGCCGAGATCCAGGGTGACTGGCTGGTCGACCTGCTCGTCCGCCTGCGATCCGAGGGCGTCACCCGGCTCGACTCCGACCCGGCGAAGGGCCGGGAGTGGAGCGAACACCTGGCCATGGTGGCCGCCTCCACTCTGTTCGGGCGGGCCGACTCCTGGTACATGGGGGCCAACGTGCCCGGCAAACGGCGGCAACTCCTCAACTACCCGAACTCCGACGCCTACCTCGACCAGCTCCGGGCCTGCGCCGCCAACGACTACGAGGGGTTCACCTTCGGGCCGTGAGGCGCCGACGGTGGCGGTCGCCCGTCAGCCGCCGACCCGGCCCCACACCGCGGCCGGATCGTCCTGATCGGTCATCCGGGCCGCCCCGGTGCCCCGGTCGATGGCCAGGTTCACGCCGGTGAGGTAGCTGGAGCAGACCGGATCGGCCAGGAACAGCATGGCCGGAGCCATCTCGTCCGGTCGGGCCATGCGCCCGGTCATGGCCCTCGCCCGGTCGATCACCTCGTCGCCCAGGCCCCGCCGGAAGTCGGCGACGATCGCGGTGTCGGTGACCCCGGGGCAGATGCTGTTCATCCGGATGCCGGTGGGCAGAAGCTGCACGGCCCGCCACATGGTGTAGTACTGCACCGCCTCCTTGGAGAAGGCGTAGCCGTCGCCCCACAGGCCGGGGCGGTGTCGCAGCCAGGCCAAGCCGTCGGCGAACCCGTCGGTGGCCATCAGCTCGGCCAGCTCCTCGGCCCGGTGGGCCCAGTCCCGACCGGCGGTGGAGGCGATGTGGACCACCGCCCCGTCGGGGCCCATCCGCTCCAACGCCCGCTCGGTGAGGTGGCGCAGACCCAGCCAGTTGACCCGCATGACCTCCTCACCGCTGAACCGACCCCCGTTGGGGATCCCGGCACAGTTGAACAGGGCGTCGATCCGCTCGGGGAGGCCACCGACGGTGATGTCGATGGCGCCGGGATCACCCAGATCACAGCGGTGGATGCGCATCGAGCCGGTGGCCGGGGTGGCGATGGGGGACACGTCGAGGGCATGCACCTCGGCCCCCCGTTCCAGGGCCATCGAGGCCAGCGCGGCCCCGATTCCCGATGCCGCCCCGGTGATCACCACCTGCCGGTCGGTGAAATCGAGCATCAGTGACCCGGCCCGCGTCGATGGTCGGCCACCCAGGTGAGGAAGCGGTCGCGTTCCCAGGTGTTCACCACCAGGTCGCGGGGCACCCAGCCCCGCTGGGCGGTCAGCACGCCCCATTCCATCCGGCCCAGCTCCGAGGTGTGGTGGCTGTCGGTGTCGACGACGAGTTTCACACCCCGCTCCACCGCCCGGCGGACCACGTCCGCACCGGCGTCGAGCCGGTCGAGGGCGCCGTTGATCTCCAGGGCCACATCGAAGTGGAACAGGGCCTCGAGCACGACGTCCACATCGATCTCGATCCCGGGCCGGCGCCCGATGTACCGGCCGGTGAGATGGCCGATGGCGTTGACGGTGGGGTCGGAGATGGCCTTCACCAGGCGGGTCGTCTGGGCCCGCTGGGGTTGATCGAACGCGGAGTGCACCGACGCGACCGTGTAGTCGAACTCGGCCCGGAAGTCGGGGTCGTAGTCGAGACTGCCGTTGGCGCCGATGTTGAGCTCACAGCCGAACAGCAGGGTCATGTCGGGATAGGAGGTCTGGAGGGCCCGGATGGCGTCCCGGTGGTCCAACATCTGCGCCGCGGTCGACCCGTTGATGGCCAGGTCTTCGCCGTGGTCGGTGATGGCCAGGTAGGCGGACCCCCGGTCGGCGGCCACCTTCACCATGTCCTCGAGCGGGGCCCGGCCGTCACCGGAGCGGTCGGTGTGGTAGTGCAGGTCGCCCTTGATGTCGGCCAGGGTGACGGTGTCGGGCAGGGTGCCGGCGTCGGCCGCGGCCAGCTCGCCGGTTCCCTCCCGCATCGGGGGCGGGATCCACGGCAGGCCAAGGGCCCGGTAGATCCCCTCCTCGGTGGCCGCAGCCACCGGTTCCCCGGTGGCGGTGCCGGTATTGGCGGTGCGGTCGGTGGCGGTGCTGTCGGTGGTCGTGCTGTCGGTGGCGGGGTCGTCCGGGACGGCGCCGTCGATGGGAAACAGTCCGTACTCGTTCAACAGCAGGCCCCGCTCCATCGCCCGCTGGCGCAGGGCGATGTTGTGGGCCTTCGAGCCGGTGAAGTAGAGGGTGGCGGCACCGAACTGTTCGGGGGCGACCACCCGAACGTCGACCTGGAGGCCCTGGGCGGTCAGGAACGACGTCTTCGTCCCGCCACTGAGGATGATCTCGCCGACAAGGGGGTGGGTGGACACCGCCGCGGTCACCGCGGCCGGTTCCCGGGCGGCCACCGTGACGTCGAGATCCCCGATGGTCTCGGCCATGCGGCGCAGGCTGCCACAGAAGGCCGCGTCGGTCACCCCGTCGACCAGCCGCAGATCGTCCACGAGGCGCTGCCCCAGCGGCATCACCTGGGCCACCGGGGTCCGGCGGTCCTTGCTGGTCAGTCCGAGCCGGTCGATCGCCTTGGCGATCTTGGCCTCACTGGTCGGGCCCATGCCCCGGAGGGTGCGCAACTGCTTGGCCTCGATGGCGGCGACCAGGCCGTCCAGATCCTCCACCCCCAGCTCGGCGCGCACCATCTTCAGGGTCTTGGGCCCCAACCCCGGAATCCGGCTCAGGGCCACGAAGCCGGGTGGGTACTCGGTTCGCAGCGCCTCCAGCTTGGCCACCGTGCCGGTGTCGACCAGCTCGCGGATCTTGGCCGCCGTCGACCGGCCGATTCCGTCGAGGCCGGCGAGCTGACCGGCGGAGAGCCCGGTCACGTCGCCGGGGTAGGCCTCCACCGCCCGTCTGGCGTTCTCGTAGGCCCGCACCTTGAACGACTGCGGGCTCTCCTCGTCCAGGCTGGTCAGGGTGGCGAGCTCGTCGAGCATGGCCTGCACATCGCCGCTCGTGGTCATGCTGGCTAGTGTATTCCTCGACCTCCCCACGATTTCCCCCTCGATCGTTTCCTGGCCGAGCCCCCGTCGTCACCTTCTGTCGGCCCCCCACCGGAATCGGTGGCCCCGACCGGAGGCGAGGTCGGTCCGCGCCGGGGCCGATGCCGGTGGGTCGGTTCCGGCTCGGGAGGAGCCCGGTCGGAGCCAGTGGTGAAGCGGCGAGCATCGAAGGCGGTAATCCATGCAGGTGATGACCCTGGCCCAGGCCGTCGAACCGGCGGCGGTGGACATGGCCGACCTGGAGCAGAACTACCGGCCGATGCTGAAGCTCGTGCGCGAGCTGATCGGGGTCGTGCCCAACTGCGACGGCTACCTGGAGATCTGGCCGCCCGGGTTCCGCACCTACAACCTGCTGGTGCCGAACCTGCTCGACCTGCCCGCCCTGTTTCTCAACCGGGGTGCCCCGAAGGCGCTGGTCGGCCTGGCCATGTACGCCTCGAGCCGGGCGGCCGAGTGCATGTACTGCTCGGCCCACACCTGTTCGTTCGCCCTGCGCCGGGGGGCGTCACGCGAGGCGGTGGTGGGGGAGCGGACCCCGGTGGAGGAGGCCGTGGCCCGGCTGGCCGAAGCGCTCAGCCGGGTGCCGGCCGACGTCACGCCCGAACTGATCGCCGAGGTCGAGGCCCAGCTCGACGATGATTCTGTCGAGTGGATCGTGCTGTCGGTCGCCCTGATGGGCTTCCTCAACAAGTTCATGGACGCCATGGGGGTCGAGTTGGAAACCGCGGCCATCGCCGATGTGCAGCGCCTGATCGGCCCCACCGGATGGACCCCGGGCCACCACCAATGGAACGGGGAGGTGGTCACCGCGCACAACGAGGTGCCCAGCGACGGGCTCGGCACCTACGTTCGGGTGTTCCGCCAGGCCCCCGGGGCCCAACGGCTCGAGAGCTCATGGACGAAGGGGATGTCCGGGCAGGTCGGCCCGGCCCTGGTGGCCCTGGAGGAGGAGATCGGGTACGCCTTCTCGATCCTGGCCAGCCTTCGGCACCGGAAGCCGGTGCGGGCCCTGGCGTCGGTCCTGCGGGACAACCTCGATCCTCGCCAGTCGGTGGTGGGCATCCCGGCCAAGGGTCTGGCGGCGGTGGTCTACGCCCGCACCGTCGGCAACGAGGTCCTGCTGTCGGAGACGGTGCAGATGGCCTCCCTGCTCACCCCGGAGCTGGGTCCGCGCCTGCTCGGTGACGTCATCCGCTACGCGGAGGCCGATGGGGCCGAGGTGGCGGTACCCCACGGGATGTCCACCCGGGAGACGGCGGTGGTGATGCTGGCTCGGGCGGCCTCCCCCAGCCCGGCCGAGGTGACCGATCTCACCATCGACCAGGTCACCGGGGATCTCACCCCGGCCCAGATCGTGGAAGTACTGGTCTGGATCTCGGTGCTCCAGGTCCTGCACCGCCTGTACCTGTTCTACGAGACCAGGAACGGCCCCACCTGAGCCGCCCCCGGCCCGATCTCAGGCCAGGGCCCGGAGCAGCAGCAACCCGGCGGACACGGCGGAGACGACCAGGATCGTCGGTCGGGTGAAGCCCCGGTCGACGAAAGGGATCACCGGTTTGCCGAGGGCGAAGCCGATGAGCACCGCGGGCATGAGGAGGATCCCGGTCCGGATGGTCGAGCCGTCGAGCCGGTCGGTCAGCCGGAGCCCGATCATCGTGAACGTGCCGGCCAGGAGGAAGAAGGCGGCCAGGGAGCCCCGCACCCGGGCGCCGTCGGCGTCGGTGTAGACCAGGGCGATCGGGGGTCCGGGGATACCGGCCGCGGTGGAGGCGAACCCGGCCCCGGCGCCGGCGGCCAGCATGGTCTTGCGGGTCCGCTGGGGCGTGGCCCCGCTGGCCACCAGGGCCACCATGGCCAGCACGCAGACGGCGACCAGGATCAGCAGGGCCCGGTCGGACAGGGTCTGGAGCAGGAGGGCCGCAGTCGAGGTGCCGGCCACCGCCCCCAACGCCGCGGGGCGCAACGGGGTCAGGTCGACCGCCTCGCGCTCCCGGATCAGGACGGCCAGGTTGAGGGCCACTGTCGCCACCACCACCGATCCGGGGACGGCCTCCGGCGCGACCTGGGCCACCAGCGGCACGGCGATCAGGCTGGATCCGAAGCCGATTGCCGACTGGAACATGGCCGAGAGGACCAGGATCCCGCTGACCAGGGCCCACTGGGTGACCGTCACCGGTGACCCGGGGGGCGCGGGCGCCGGGGGGACGGGGGAGGGGGATCGTTGGTCATCGCCGGCACACCGTAGCGGTCGGAGCGAACCAGTACAGTGCGCCCCGAGCCCCGACCGGGAGGAGCCGGACATGCCCAGTGTCGCCCACCAACGTTTCGCAGGCCGGGCGTGACGCCGGGGCTGTCCCCCGACCCGGAGGCCCTCCGGGCCCGGGCCCGGGAACTGCTGGCCGAGAAGGCCGTGCTGCGCTTCGACGAGCCGATCCGGTTGGCCTCCGGCGCCCTGTCGACGGTGTTCGTCGACGGGAAGGCGGGGTTGGCCCACGGTCCCGATCTGCGCCTGGCCAGCCAGGCCCTGGCGGCCATGCTGACCGAGGCCGGGGTGGAGTTCGACGCCGTCGGTGGACCGACGCTCGGGGCCGACCACATCGCGGTCGGCCTGGCCCTGGTCACCGACCGCTCTTGGTTCTTCGTCCGCAAGGAACCCAAGGACCGGGGCACCGGCCGCCAGATCGAGGGGGCCACGATCGGCCCCGGCACCCGGGTCGTGGTGGTGGAGGACGCCATCTCGACCGGGGGGTCGTTGCTGCGGGCCATCGACGTGGTCGCCGCCACCGGGGCCACGATCGTCGCCGCCGCCGGCCTGATCGACCGGGGGGACGTCTGCCGCCCGGCCCTCGAAGCCCGGGGCATCCCCCTGTTCACCCTGGCCGACTACCGCGACCTCGGCCTCGAACCGGTCGTACCGCCGGGGGTGGAGGCGTGACGGCCGCCGGGGCGGTCACGGTCGACATCCCAACTCCGGACGACTGGCACGTCCACCTTCGCGACGACGAGATGTTGGGGGCGGTCGCCCCGTTGACCGCCCGCCGGTTCCGGTACGCCCTGGTCATGCCCAACCTGGTGCCCCCGCTGACCAGCACCCGGGCGGTGGCCGCCTACCGGGATCGGATCCTGAGTGCGGTGGGCGACGCCGGGACGGCCACCGGGTTCACCCCGGTGATGGCCGCCTATCTCCATCCCGACCTGACCCCGGCCGACCTGCGGGCCGGGTTCGCCGCCGGGGTGATCGGGGCGGTCAAGTACTACCCGGCCGGGGCCACCACCAACGCCGAGTACGGCGGGGCCTCACTGCTGGGGTTCCGGTCCCTCCTGGAGACCATGGCCGCCGAGGGCATCCCCCTCCTGGTGCATGCGGAGTCGACCGATCCCGAGGTCGACGTCTTCGACCGGGAACGGGTGTTCCTCGAGCGGGAGCTGACCCCGGTGGTGGAAGCCCTCCCCGGCTTGGCGGTCACCGTCGAGCATCTCTCCACCGGTGCCGGTGCGGACTTCGTGGCCGCTCACGATGCGGTCCGGGGCACGATCACTCCCCACCACCTGGCTTGTGACCGAACCGACCTGCTCGCCAACGGCCTGCGGGCCGACCTGTACTGCAAGCCGATCGTCAACTCACCCGCCGACCGCCGGGCCCTGATCGACGCGGCCACGTCGGGCCGGTCCGACGTGTTCCTCGGGACCGACTCGGCTCCCCATCCCGCGGCCGACAAGTACGCCACCGTCGCCAAACCGGGCGTCTTCAACGCCCCGTACGCCCTCGAGGTGGTGGCCGAGGTGTTCCACCGGCATCAGGCCCTCGACCGGCTGGCCGGCTTCGTGTCGGTGCACGGCGCCGCCCACTACGGGTACCCGCCGGCGGCGACCGGGCTGTCCCTCACCCGCCGCGAACCCGGCGAACCGGCCGACGGGGCCGGCGCCACGGTCGGCCTCGGTGAGCTCCGGGTCCCGGGCGGTCGACGGGTCCGGATCTTCGGGGTGGCCGAAGCGGCCCGGTGGCAGATCAGTCCGAGGTCACCGGCCTGAGATCCTGGGGCCTGAGATCGTCGGTGTCGATCTCGGCTGGGATGACGATCCGGTCCGACGGGACCCCGTGGCGGGCCAGCTTCTGGGTGAACCGGGGCCGGACGCCGGTGCCCAGCAGTTCCGAGGTGTCTCCGGTCTGCTCGTCGAAGCGGCGCAGGTACAGGTTCTGGAGCACCACCTGATCGTGGTCGAGGCCCAGCACCTCGGTGATCGAGGTGACGACCCGGGCCCCGGTCCGGAGCCGTTCGAGTTGGACGACCATGTCGATGGCCGAGACGACCTGTTCCCTGATGGCCCGGGACGGGAGCTCGAGCCCCGCCATGAGCACCATCGTCTCCAGCCGGGTCAGGGCGTCGTGTGGGGTGTTGGCGTGCAGGGTGCCGAGCGAGCCCTCGTGTCCGGTGTTCATGGCCTGCAACATGTCGATCGCCTCGGGTCCCCGACACTCGCCGACGATGATCCGGTCGGGTCGCATCCGGAGGCTGTTGCGCACCAGGTCACGGGTCTCCACCGCCCCCCGGCCCTCGATGTTGGCCGGTCGGGTCTCGAGCCTGATCACATGGCGTTGCCGGAGCTGGAGCTCCACTGCGTCCTCGATGGTGACGATGCGGTCGGCGGCGGGGATGAAGCTCGACAGGATGTTCAGGAAGGTGGTCTTGCCGGTGCCGGTCCCCCCGGAGACGATGATGTTGAGCCGGCCGGCCACACAGGTCTTCAGCAGGTCCATGGCCGAGGCGGTCAGCGAATCCCGGGCCACCAGATCATCCGCGGTGATGGTGTCGACCGAGAACTTCCGGATCGTCAGGACCGGGCCGTCCACGGCCAGCGGGGGGATGACGGCGTTGACCCGGGAACCATCGGCCAGGCGGGCGTCGACCATCGGCGACGACTCGTCGATCCGTCGACCCATATGAGCGGCGATCCGGACGATGATCTGTTTCAACTGCTCCTCGGTTCGGAAGTGGATCGGTGTGAGCTCCAACCGGCCCGACCGTTCCACATAGACCGACTCCGGGCCGTTGACCATGATCTCGCTGATGGACGGGTCCCGGAGCAGGGGCTCGATCGGGCCGTAGCCCAACACCTCGTCCGCGACCACCGAGGCCAGTCGGGTGCGTTCCTCCGGGGTGAGCAGGCCGTGCTGGTCCTGGATCAGCCGGTCGATCTCGGCGGTCACCGTGGCCTTGAAGCCGGCACTGTCACGCTCCGGTCCCCCCATGCGTTTCGCCAGATCGCGGACGAGGCTCTCCCGGGTCTGGTCGCGCAGGATGTCCACCGGGCGCCGGATCGGCGGGGCCCGCCGCCCGTCCTGCTTCTGCGCCTCCAGGTCGGCGAGGCGTCGGGCCAGGGTCATCGCCGTCCCATCCGCGTTCACGCCGACCGTGCCGGCCAGGCCCCGCGGCGAGGGGCCGGGGGCGCCGGGGCGGGGGCGGGGCCGGCGTCCTGATCGATGAGCTGGGCCAGCTCCCGGAAGGCATTCGTTGCGTGGGCCTTCGGAAAGGCATCGAACACCGAGACGCCCTGGTTGGCGGCCAGCGCCAGTTCGCGGCTCTCGGGAATGGCGGCGACCAGGTTGAGCCCGATCGCCGATTCGATGTCGTGGGGGGTCATGCCGGTCCGGGCCTCGGCCCGGTTGATGACCAGGTGCCGCTGGCCCCGGGTCAGTCCTAGGGTGTCGAGACCATCCAGGTTGCGGCGGAGTGACCGGAGGCAGCCCACGTCGGGCGAGGCGACCAGGATGAGGTTCCCGGCCGCCTCCACCGCCGTGGCCAGGGGTTCCCCCGCCCCCGGGGCGGTGTCCACGATGACGTGGCGGAACCCGCCGGCGAGCAGATCGAGCATCTCGGCGACCATGGACACCTCGATGGCGTCCGCTTCCACCAGGGTGGCGGGGGCGGGCAATACGAGCAGCCCGCTGGGGTGGGCGATCAGGCTGAGCTTGATCACGGTCAACTCCAGCAGGGCGCCTGTGGTGGCCACACTGCTGATCGTGGTCTTCGGCTCGATCCCCACATAGACGTCGGCGTCGCCGGCGAGGAGGTCGAGGTCCACCAGGACGACCTCGTTGGGGTACCGCCGGGCCAGCAGGCCGGCCAGATTGACCGCCACCGTGGTCTTCCCGCTCCCGCCCTTGGCCGACATCACCGTGGTCACCCCGCGCCGGGACTCGGCCACGGCCCCGGTGGCCGTCCCGGCCCCGGCGTCACCCCCGCTCCCGGACATCCGGGACGCTCGCAGCTCGACCTCGTCGACGATCCGCTGCACCTCTTCGACGATCTGCTCGCTACCGGTGCCCGGACCCACCAGGCGGCGGACCCCGGATTGCATCGCCCGCATCAGCAGCTCAGCCCTGGGGGATTGGAGTACGAGCACCTCGATCTCCGGGGCGATCCGGCGGATCTGCTCGGCCACCGCGAACGCGTGGTCCGGGGCGATGTCGGGTCCCATGATGACCACGTCGATGCCCGCCGCGGACAGATAGTCGGCGGCTCGGTCCGGCTTCCCGGGCAGGTCGGCGGGGTTGACGGTGGTCAGATTGAACGATCGGAGGCGGGCGATGAAGGTTCCGGACCCGGACACGAGACCGACGCGGGTCATGGCGACCGCCGGCTGATCGTCGCCCCTGCGTCACCTGGTCGCTCACAGCTCACCGCGGTCACCGTCGGTCACCGTCGGTCGGTGTTGAGGATCATGATCCGGAACGGTGCCGGGCTCAGGGCCGGTGGTTCGACCGCCCAGGTCGTGATCGGTAGGGTGCCTCGCATGGCCTACGACGACATTCTGGTGGAAACCGACGACCATGTGCAGGTGGTGACCATCAACCGGCCCGAGGCCCGGAACTCGCTCACCCACCACACCTACGCCGAGATGGAGGAGGTGGTCCGGTCGACCACCGCCCGTTGCCTGGTCATCACCGGGGCCGACCCCGGCGGTTTCTGCGCCGGTGACGACGTCAAGCAGGTGATGGCCAACCCCGACAACAAGCCCGGCGAGCGCCTGGCCCGCGACCCGAGGACCACCCCCCTGGCCGACGCCCTGCTGACCACCGACGTGCCGGTGATCGCGGCCGTCAACGGGGCGGCGGTGGGTTGGGGCATGGAGTTGGCCCTGATGGCCGACATCCGGGTCGCGTCGGCCGAACAGGCGAAGTTCGGTGAACTGTTCGTGTTGCGGGGCCTCAACTGTGACGTGGCCGGACTCGGTCGCCTGGCCGGGGCGGTCGGCCGGGAACGGGCGGCCGAGATGCTGTTCACCGGTGACGTGATCGACGCTGCCACGGCGCACGAGATCGGGCTGGTCAGCCGGGTGGTTACCCATGATGACCTGGTTCCCACCGCCACCGCGCTGGCCCAGCGGATCGCGGCCAACCCGCCGCTGGCGGTGCAGGCCATCAAGCAGGGTCTGCGGACGGCGCTCGACCCGGACTGGGATGCGTTGGGGCGTTGGGTGTCGACCAACCTGGCCCGGTTGTTCACCACCAACGACCACAAGGAGGGCGTGGCCAGTTTCCTGGAGAAGCGACCCCCGCAGTACACCGGTTCGTGACCCTGCCTACGCTGGGCCCCATGACGGCCGAGTCGACCGTAGAACCGCTCCGTCTCGGCGGGGTACCGGAGCACTTCAACTACCCGTGGCACCTGGCGTGTGGCACCGGTCGGCCGCCCGGGTCCGATCCGGCCGAGCTTCGACCGGGGGCGGTCGGGGACGTCCCCGTTGTCTGGACCGACCAGTTCGGTGGCACCGGGGAGATCCTCGAGAACCTGGAACACGGTCGGCTCGACCTGGCCAGCGTGCTCACCGAGGGATCGGTGGCGGCGGTGGCCCGGGGTCTCGACATCGTCCTCGTCCAGGTCTACGTCTCCTCTCCACTGCAGTGGGGCGTGTTCGTCCCCGCCCGATCGTCGCTGACCACCGAGGAGGCCTTGGCCGACGTCCCGATCGTGATCTCCCGCCACGGATCGGGATCGCATCTGATGGCCTATGTGCTGGCCGAGCGGCACGGATGGACCATCGACGGCGACCGGTTCGTGGTGGCCGGAAACCTGGCCGGAGCCCGGGCCGCGTTCGCATCCGGGGACGATCAGGTGTTCCTCTGGGACCGGTTCATGACCCGCCCGTTGGTGGACGCGGGCGAGTTCCGTCAGATCGGCGTGCTGCCGACGCCGTGGCCCCCCTTCGTCATCGCCGCTACGCGGGACGCCCTGACCGGACGGACGACCGAGGTGGGCCGGGTCGTCGACGCCGTGGTCGCGGCAGCCGCGGGACTGCATCGCCGCCCCGGAGCGGTCGACGAACTCGCCGAGGGCTATGGGCTCGACCGGGCCACCGCCCAGGAGTGGTTGGGCACCACCACGTTCGCCCCCCGGGGCCCGATCGACCCCAAGGTCCCGGCCGCGGTGCTCGACACCCTCACCACCGCCGGGATCACCGAGACCTGAGGCCGCTCGGCCGGGGCGCCCGTCACCCGCTGGCTTGATTGGCCAGGAACGCGGCCGCCGACCGGCCGGCCCGGCGGCCGAGCACCGCGCCCGCAGTGAGACCGGCACCACCCGGGTAGTTCCCCCAGAACAAGCCGCCCACCAGCTCGCCGCAGGCGAACACCCCGGGCAGCGCGCCGCCGCGCTCGGTCAGGACCCGGCCGTCGGCGCCGACGGCCAGGCCGCCGAAGGTGAAGGTAATGCCGCAGGTCACGGCGTAGGCGCGGAACGGTGGCGTGTCGAGACGTCGGGCCCAGTTGGCCCGCGGGATCGGCAGCCGGGCGGCCCGGCCGTCGAGGATCGTCGGGTCGAAGGGGGTCGAGGTGTCCACCGCAGCGTTGAAGTCGTCCACGGTGGCCAGGAAGGCGGCGGTGTCGAGATCGTCGATCTGGGCCGCCAGGTCGGGCAGGGTGTCGGCGTTGAACCGATCCACCGTCTCCAGCTCGTATTCCGGGTAGAGCAGATCGAACGCCTTGGCGTCGAACACCTGCCAGGCCACCGCGTCGGGTTGGGCCAGGACGGCCCGGCCGTAGGCGGCGTAGGTGTAGTTGCGGAAGTCGCTCGCCTCGTCGAGGAACCGCCGACCCGACCGGTTGACGGTGATTCCCCACGGGTAGGCGTTCTTCGAGAACCGGTGGGCGACCGTGATGTCACCGGTGACCGGGGCCGACCGGTCCCAGGCCACCGCGTGACAGCCGCCCTGGTCGCCCCGCCGGGCCGCTCCGGCCCGCACCGCCATCTCGATCCCGGCACCGGTGTTGGACGCGGTGCCCCGCACCTTGGCGGCCACCCATTCCGGTCCCAGCCGTTCGGCCCGGGCCACCGGATCGGCCTCGAACCCACCGGAGGCGATGACCACGGCCCGGGCCGGGACCTCGAGTCCGTCGGCCAGGACGACTGCGGTCACCCGACCGTCGGTGACCACCAGGTCGGCGGCCTCGTGGCCGTAGCGGACGTCGACCCCGCGCCCGGCCGCCGCCTGCAGCAGGGCGGCGATCATCGCCTTCCCCTCGCCGGCCACCCGCACCGGCAACGCCCCCCAGAACCGGAGCCGGCCGTCGACCACGGCACTCTGGCGGCCTTCGTTCGGTTCGTAGCGGACACCGAGCCCGCGGTGCCACTGGAGGGTGGCCAGACCCTCGGCAGCTACCACCGCGGCGAGCCCGGGGTCGACCCGGCCGTCGCTCATCCGGTCGAGGTCGATCAGGTAGTCATCGATCGGATACGACCCGAAGTCGGCGGTGTCGTAGGGCGGCCGGGTCAGATCCATCAGGGTGGCCAGATCGTCCCGGTCCCGGTAGGCGATCCGCATGGCCCCGGCGGTGTACGCCGAGTTGCCACCGCGGTCGAACTCGTCGGCCGCCTCGAGGACGACCACCGACGCCCCGGCCTCGGCCGCGGCGATGGCCGCGGACAGAGCCGCGTTACCGGCCCCGATCACCACCACCCGGTGCGCGTCGGCGGTCACGTCCTCGTGTTCGACGATGTCCATGGCGAGATTCTGATCGCCGGCCCGGCCGGCCGCCACCGCGACCGGCGGGCGGATCCGGCATCCCGGCCGGATCCCCGATCAAGCCGGCCGGGCGGCCGCTAGCGTGACCCGGATGCCCGCGTCCACCGATTCCCGCGGCGATCATTCCGAGACGTCGGACGCCGCCGGCACCGGCCGTCGCCGGGGGCGCGGGGCCCGGGGCATCGGGGCCGCGGCGCTCGTGGTCTCGGTCGGCATCCTGCTGTCCCGCCTGCTCGGCTGGGGCCGACAACTGGTGATCGTCAGCCTGCTCGGTCTGACCGAAGAGAGCTCCCTGTACACCAATGCCTTCCTCATACCGGATTACCTGACCTTCCTCATGGCCGGGGGGTACCTGTCGATCACGCTGGTGCCCCTGCTCAGTCGCCACCTGGCCAGTGGCGACGACGACGAGCTGCACGCCACCTTCACCGCGGTGTTCCGGGTCGTGGCGGTGTCGTTCACCGTGCTGGCCGTGCTGTCGATGCTGCTGGCCGGTGAGATCGTGGCCCTCCTGTTCCCGGCCGTCGACGACCAGGCCCGCCTCACCTACCTGACCCGTATCGCCCTGGCCTCGCAGGTCTTCTTCGGTATGGGGACCCTGCTGATGGCGGCCCAGTACTCGATGAAACGGTTCGTGGTGCCGTCGCTGGCGCCCCTGATCTACAACCTGGCCATCATCGCCGGCGGGGCGGTCGGTTGGCTGGTGGGGGATCCGTCACCCGAGGCCTTCCTGTGGGGTGGGCTGGCCGGGGCCGCCCTCGGCAACTTCGGGGTCCAGTGGTTCGGCGCTCGCCACCTCGGGTTCCGGCTCCGTCCGGGTGTGCCGTTGCTCCACGACTCCGTCCGGGAGTACTTCGTGCTCGCCTTCCCCCTCATGATCGGGGTCTCCGCGGTGGCCCTCGACGAGCAGTGGCCGCGCCTGTTCGGGCAGTACGCGGGGATCCCGGGGGCGGAGACCGCCCTGACGTCGGCCCGCCAGCTCAACATGCTGCCGGTGGGAATGATCGCCACCGCCGCCGGGGTGGCCGCCTTCCCCTTCCTGGCCGGCCTGGCCGCCGAACGGCGCTATGTCGATCTCAACCGCACCGTGATCAGTTCGGCCCGTAGCGCCATCCTGATCGGCGGCCTAGCCGCCGGCGGGATCGGCGGGTTGAGCCGCCCCCTCGCCTCCCTGGCCTTCGAACACGGTGAGATGACGGCCGAGGGCGCCGACCTGATCGGCAGCCTGCTGCTGCTCTACTCGCTGTCGATCCCGTTCTGGCCCGCCCACCAGGTGTACAGCCGGGCGTTCTACGCCCGGAAGATGATGTGGCTGCCGGTGATCGTCGGCTCCGCGGTGACCGTCGTCCTGCTGCCCATCCTGTGGGGGGCCGTCCACGCCTTCGGAGCCCAGGGCGTGGCCGGGGCCAGCTCGTTCGGGATCGCCCTCTACACCGTGGCCATCGCCGTCACCTGGAACCGGGCCGGGGGTCACGCCGCGGCCGCGGCCGCCCAGATCGACCCGGCCGGCGAGCCCTGGCCCGATCCCGACCCGGCCGGTGAACCCGCCGGCCCGGCCATGGTGGGGTTCGCCCTGCGGGTGGCGGTGGCCGCACTGGCCACCGGGGCGGTGTGCTGGGGGATCGATCGGGTGATCGGGGCCGGTTCGGGCCTGGCCAACCTGATTCCCCTGGTGGTGGGGGCGCCGGTGGGTCTGGCCGTCTATCTCGGCCTGTGTCACCTGTTCCGCATCCCGGAACTGGGCGACACCGTGTCGCGGGTGCGATCCCGACTCCCCGGTCGCCGGGTCCGGTCCGGCGCCGGTGGGTGACGGTCGGTGACCGGCTCGCCCGTGCTTCGGACCGTCGGCAGTGGATGGTTCGGGGCGGGATCGCAGTAGCATGCTTCGTCGAACGACGGGCGTGGGTTAGCGTCTGCCGTTCTGCCGGGGCGCTGGCGAGTGGGTACAGGTCGGAGGAACGTTGTGATGTCACGTCCCGGAGGGCTCGGATCGAGCCTGTGGAGGCTGATGGCGGTGGTGTCCGCCATCGTCGCCATGGTCGGCGCCGGACTACTCCTGCCGGCCGAGGATGGGGGAGCACACCTTCAGACCCACGGCGGCCTGGCCCGGGCGGAGGCAGCCACGGCGGAGCCGTCGACGGCGAGCGAGCGAGCCCGGTCGAGTACCACGTTGAACGACGCCCCGGAGGCCGCCCTACCCACCCTCGCACCTGATGACGGCGCCTCCGACGTCGGCTCCCCCGATGACGCGGCCGCCGACGACACCGGTGCCTCCGATGCCGACGCTCGTGGTGACACTGCTCCGGATGAGGTGACCCCGGAAGCGTCGCCGTCGGGCGACGACGATCCCGCTGCTCCTGATGCGCCGACCGATTCGTCGCCGTCGGCCACGTCGTCGCCGTCGGTCACGGCGGCCGGCTCCGCCCCGGTGACCTCGGGCAATACGTCGGGGAGTAGGGCCGAGCTCGCCGCAGCACCTCCGACCGCCCGCTCCAACTCCGGTTCGGCCTCGTCCCCGTCGTCGACCTCCAGCTCCCCGTCGTCCGCCACGAGCTCGCCGTCGTCCGCCTCGAGTTCGTCAACCCCGTCGTCGACCGCGTCCTCGGGTACCGGTTCGTCCGGTACCGGTTCTTCGGGTACCGGGTCGTCCGGTTCGGGGTCGAGCACGGTGCCGCCCAGCAGTCAGGCCCCGGCCGCCCCGTCGGGGTGCGCCAACCCGTGGGCCGACCTGGAGGGGTGCGGCCATCCCGGAGCCGGCAACACCGGGCCCCGGATGGGCAACTGCCCCAACGGCCTCACCGACAACTCGGTCGGCATCACCGGCAAGATCCGGATCACCGTGCCCGACACGGTCATCAGCTGCCAGCGGATCACCGGCATGGTGGAGATCGCCGCCGGCAATGTCACCATCCGCGACAGCACGGTGACCTACAACGGGGGCGGTGGCAACGGTGGGGGCGCCGTCGTCGTCGGTGACGGCGGCTCCGGCACCATCGAACGGGTCGAGATCAACGGCTCGGGCAACACCCACTCCTGTGTCTGGCACCAGGGCACGTCGGCCGTGGTCGACGGCATCAAGTGCCACGGCACCACCGATGGGGTCGTGGCCTGGGCCCGGACCGCCTACTCGGCCACCTCGGGTGACAATCTCACCTTCCGGAACAGCTACCTCTACGACTTCAACGCCGCGTCCAGCAACGGTCACATGGACGGGTTCCAGACCGCGGGGACGAGGAACGTCACCATCGCGAACAACACGATCGTGATGCCCCCGGCCGCCAACAGCGCGATCGCCATCTACAACGGTCAGAAGAACGCCACCGACATCTCGGTCACCGGCAATCTCCTGGCCGGGGCCCAGTTCACGGTCTACGCCTCCGACTACAACCCGAGCATGGGGTCACCCTCCGGCGGGCACACGGTCACCAACGTCCGGTTCACCAACAACCGGTTCAGTACCCGGGTGTCCGGCTGTGTCGGGGTGTGGGGTGCCTGGTACACGACCCAGAACGCCTACGGCGGTGGACCGACCGACGGCTGGAACCGTTCCGGCAACGTCATCGCCGAGACCGGCGTCAATATCGACGGCGGCAATCCCTCCTGCCGCTGAGGTCGCCCACCGATCCCTCCGGGCCGGTGGCTCACCTCGCCGGACCGGTGTGCCACGCGACCATCGGATCGGAATGGGAATCGCCGGCCCCGGTCGACCTATAGTCGGCGGTTGCCGGCCGGGCGGTCGAGTATTCGATCTCGGACCGCCGGTCGGGCCGGTCTTGATTGACGCGGATTTCCCTGATTCGGGACGCCACTCGTTCCGATTGTGAGCCAGTTGATTGGGGCCAACTGTTTGGGACCTAACAGGAGGTTGTCCCATGGACTTTCGCGTGTCCGATGAGATGGAAGTCAGGCTGTCCATGATCGACGAGTTCATGGAACGCGAGGTGATTCCCCTCGAAGGGGAACTCCTCCACGGTGACCCGGAATCCCTGGCCAAAGGGGTCGCAGCGGCGCAGGCCAAGGTCAAACAGATGGGCCTGTGGGCCCCCAATCACCCGGTCGAGTTCGGTGGCCTGGGGCTCTCGATGGTGGATCACGGCCTCTTTGCCGAAGCGGTCGGCCGCAGCCCGCTCGGCATGACGGTGTTCGGCACCCAGGCGCCCGACGCCGGGAACATCGAGATACTCCACCAGTACGGCACGCCGGAACAGAAGGAGCGTTGGCTCCGCCCCCTCGTCGAAGGGGAGATCCGGAGCTGCTTCTCCATGACCGAGCCGGAAACGGCCGGTTCCAACCCGGTCCTGCTGGCCACCACCGCCGTCGTCGACGGCGACGATTATGTGATCAACGGCCAGAAGTGGTTCACCTCGTCGGCCGACGGGGCCGCCTTCGCCATCGTCATGGCCGTCACCGACCCCGATGCTCCCCCGCACCTCCGGGCCAGCATGATCATCGTCCCCACCGACACCCCCGGGTTCAACCTGGTGCGCAACGTGAGCGTGATGGGCCATGTCGGATCCGGACACGACAGCCACGGCGAGGTCATCTACCAGTCGTGCCGGGTGCCCCGAGCCAACCTGCTGGGCGCCGAGGGCGGGGGCTTCGTGATCGCCCAGGACCGTCTCGGCCCGGGTCGGATCCACCATTGCATGCGGTGGCTCGGTATTGCGGCCCGGTCCTACGAGATGATGTGCCGCCGGGCGAACGAGCGGGTGATCGATCCCGACGGCAACACCCTGGCCGACCGTCAGGTGATCCAGCACTGGGCGGCCGAGCTCGACGCCGAGATCCGGGGTGCCCGCCTCCAGGTCCTGCACGCGGCGTGGATGATCGACCAGCACGGGGCCAAGGTGGCCCGCGACGAGATCTCGGCCATCAAGTTCGTGGTCGCCAACACCATGTTGAAAGCCGTCGACACCGCCATCCAGGTGCACGGTGCCCTCGGGGTCACCGACGACACCATCCTGGCCTACTGGTATCGGCACGAACGGGCGGCCCGCATCTACGACGGCGCCGACGAGGTCCACAAGACCAGCCTGGGCCGCCGGGTCCTGCGCCGCTACGCCGACGCGCCGTAACCCCCGCCCCCGGGGGTGAGGATCTCGATCGCATCACCGGGGGCCACCTCGCAGCGGTCCACCCCGGCCAGGGTCTCCACCGTCCCGTCGGCGCGGATCACCCGGTTGACCCCGACCGCGCCCGGCTCCCCGCCGGCCAGGCCGTAGGGGGCGATGACCCGGTGGGACGACAGGATGTTGACCGTCATCGGCTCGCCGAACCGGACCCGGCGCCGGGTTCCGTCGCCGCCCCGGTGCGTACCGGCCCCACCCGAACCCCGCCGGATGGTGAACGACTCCAACCGGACCGGGTGCCGCCATTCCAGCACCTCGGGGTCGGTGAGCCGGGCGTTGGTCATATGGGTGTGAACGGCGTCGCAGCCGTCGGCCCTCGGGGTGGCCCCGGCCCCGCCGCAGATCGTCTCGTAGTACTGGTGGTGCTCATTGCCCCAGATGAAGTTGTTCATCGTGCCCTGGGGTGCGGCCATGACCCCGAGGGCGCCGAACAGGGTGTCGACGATGAGCTGGCTGGTCTCCACGTTGCCCGCGATCACCGCGGCCGGGTACACCGGACTGATCATGCTGGGGCGGGGGATGACGATGTCGAGCGGGACGAGGCAACCGGCGTTGAGCGGGATGTCGTCGTCGACCAGGGAGCGGAACACATAGAGCACGGCGGCCCGGCACACCGCCGAGGGGGCATTGAAGTTGCCGGGATGGACGCCGCTGGTTCCGGTGAAATCGATGGTCGCCGACCCGGTCTCCCGGTCGACGGTGATGGCCACCGTGACCTGATGGCCGTCGTCGGTCCGCTGGGTGAAGGCGCCGTCCTCCAACGAGCCGACGAGGCGGCGGACCGCGGCCTCCGCGTTGGCCCGCACATGACCCATGTAGGCGTGCACCACGTCGAGGCCGTAGTGGTCGATGACCCCGATCAGCTCGGCGGCCCCCTTCTCGCACGCGGCCACCTGGGCCCGCAGGTCGGCGATGTTCTGATCGGGGTTGCGGGCCGGATAGGGGCCTGAGGTGAGCACCCGGCGGATCTCCTCGTCGAGGAACCGGCCCCCGGCCACCAAGGTGACGTCGTCGAGCAGCACGCCCTCCTCCTCCACGGTGGTGGAGTCGGCCGGCGACGACCCGGGTGCACTGCCGCCGATGTCGGCGTGGTGTCCCCGCGACGCCACGTAGAAGATGATGGTGTCGCCGTCGAACACCGGCTTGATCACCGTCACGTCCGGGAGGTGGGTCCCCCCGTTGTAGGGGGCGTTGAGGACGTAGACGTCGCCCGGAGCCATCGTGCCGGCCCCGGCTCCGCCGGCGGCCGGGACGCGGCGCTGGGCGATCACCGCCTTGATCGACTCACTCATCGAGCCGAGGTGCACCGGCATGTGGGGTGCGTTGGCCACCAGCTCACCGTCGGGATCGAAGATGGCACAGGAGAAGTCGAGTCGCTCCTTGATGTTGACCGACGAGGCCGTGTTCTCCAGCACCACGCCCATCTGCTCGGCCACGTTCATGAACAGGTTGTTGAAGATCTCCAGCTGCACCGGGTCGGCATCCGCGGTGCCGAGCGCCGCGGCGCGGGGGAGGGGGGTGGTGCGGGTCAGGACCAGGTTGGCGTGGTCGTCGACCCTGGCCGTCCACCCCGGTTCCACCACGGTGGTGGCGTTGGCCTCGACCAGCACCGCCGGGCCGTCGATCACGGCGTCGCGTCCCAGCCGGGCCCGGTCGAGGAAGGGGACGGTGACCGGTGCCCCGTCCACCGTGATCGGATACCGGCCCAACCGCTGATCGTCACCCCCGCCGCCCGCCGGCGGGGTCAGGGCGGCTTCGGAACGGCCGATCGCCTCCACCTGCACCGACTCCACGATCAGGGGCCGGTCGGACACGAAGCCGAACCGCGACCGGTGGGCCGCCTCGAACCGTTCGACCATGACCGACCGATCGGCGACGGCCACCGACAGGGCGGTGTCACTGCCCCGGTACCGCATCGCCGCCCGATGCTCGATCACGATCCGCCCGTCGTCGACCCCCTGGCCGATCAGGTGCTGACGGCGTTCGGCCCCCAGGCGGGCCAACACGGGGGCCAGATCGGCGTGGACCTGGTCGAGCGGCTGCTCGATCGCCTGGTCGGCGAGGGAGCGGACGTCGGCCAGGCCGATACCCACCGCGGACAGCACCCCGGCGTCGGGATGGACCAGGATGCTGGTCATGCCCAGACGGTCGGCCACCCGGCAGGCGTGCTGGCCTCCGGCTCCGCCGAAACAGACCAGCGTGTAGTCGGTGACGTCGTGGCCCCGCTGCACCGAGATCCGGCGGATGGCGTTGGCCATATTGTCGACCGCGATGGTGAGGAACCCCTCCGCCACCTCGGGCACCGTCATCGGTGCACCGGTCGCCTCGCTCACCGCGGCGGCCAGCGGGGCCAGACCGGCCTCCACCGCGACGGTGTCGAGGGGGGCGTCACCCGACTCGCCGAACACCGGGGGGAACAGCTCGGGGCGGAGCCGGCCGAGGGCCACATTGCAGTCGGTGATGGTGATCGGGCCACCGTTGTCGTAGCAGGCCGGACCCGGATCGGAACCCGCCGACCGGGGACCCACCCGGAGCCGAGCCCCGTCGAAACGGCAGATCGACCCGCCGCCGGCGGCCACGGTGTGGATCTGCATCATCGGGGCGGTGACCCGGACCCCGGCCATCTCGGTCTCCGTGGTCCGCTCCAGGGTTCCGGCGTAGTGGGACACGTCGGTGGAGGTCCCGCCCATGTCGAAGCCGATGACCCGGTCGTGACCGGCGGCGGTGGCCACGGCCACCATGCCGACCACGCCCCCGGCCGGGCCCGAGAGCAGGGCGTCCTTGCCCCGGAAGTGGTGGGCGTCGGTGAGGCCACCGTTGGACTGCATGAACAGGAGCCGGGGGGCGGCGGCCGAGCCGGTCGCGGGCCGCAGATCGGCCTCCACCTGCTCCACATAGCGGCGCAGCACCGGCGACAGGTATGCGTCGACCACGGTGGTGTCCCCCCGCGAGACGAGCTTCATCAGGGGGCTGATCCGGTGGCTCACCGACACCTGGGTGAAGCCGAGTTCGGCCGCGGCTCGGGCCACGGCCGCCTCGTGGGCGGTGTGGCGGTAGCCGTGCATGAAGACCACGGCCACCGACCGGAACCCCCGGCGGTGGGCGTCGGCCAACTGCTCCCTGGCTCCGTCGAGGTCGACCGGGATCAGCACCCGGCCCGCCGCGTCCACCCGCTCGTCGACCTCGATCACCTCCTGGTACAGCATCTCGGGCAGGACGATGTCGAGGGCGAAGATGTCGGGCCGGGCCTGATAACCGATCCGCAGGGCGTCGGCGAAGCCGGCGGTGGTCACCAGCACCGTTGGTTCGCCGGCCCGCTCCAGCAGGGCGTTGGTGGCGACGGTGGTGCCCATCTTGACCGAGTCGACCAGCCCCGGCGGAATGGCGCCGCCCGGCTCGATCCCCAGCAGGTGCCGGATGCCCGCCACCGCGGCGTCCCGGTACTGGCGGGGGTTCTCCGACAGCAGCTTGTGGGTCACCACCGACCCGTCGGGGCGCCGAGCCACCAGATCGGTGAACGTGCCGCCCCGATCGACCCAGAACTGCCATCCCATTGCACGCCTCCGTCCCCGGGGTCCGGCGTCCCCGGGCCGCGAGCCTAACGGGGATGCCCGGCCCGCTCCTGGTCGCTGGGGATCCGAGTGACTAGGGTCGGGCAGGGAACGGGCCGTCCGGGAATGGGCCACGCCGAAGGGGAATCGATGACCGTCGCCAGCGACCGACCGATCAGGGATCTCGACCCCGAACCGTTCCGCCGGCACGTCCGCCGCTTCTTCGACGAGGCGCTCCCGGCCGCGCTCGAGGGGGTCTCGGGCTCGGTCCCCCGGGCCCGGGCGTGGCGGGGGGCGCTGGCCGGCGCCGAGCTGGCCGGCCCCGAGTACCCGACCGGGCACGGAGGTGCCGGCCTCCCCGACGCCCTGCTCCGGGTGTGGGCCGAGGAGAGCTCGGGTCGGATCCCGGCCGAGGAGTCCGTGTTCGCCATCGGGATCGGCATGGCCCTACCCACGATCCGTGACCACGGTAACGACGAGCTGCGCTCCCGGTTCCTGGGTCCCGGCCTCCGGGGTGAGGAGATCTGGTGCCAGCTCTACTCCGAGCCCGGGGCCGGATCCGACCTGGCCTCCCTGGCCACCCGGGCGGTCCGGGACGGGGACGAGTGGGTGGTGACCGGACAGAAGGTGTGGACCTCCGGCGCCCAGCACTCCCAGCTCGCCATCCTCCTGGCCCGAACCGATCCCGACGCCCCCAAGCACCGGGGCGTCACCATGTTCGTCCTCCCCATGGAACAGGCCGGGGTGACCGTGCGGCCCCTGCGCCAGATGACCGGCAACGCCGAGTTCAACGAGGTGTTCCTGGACGAGGCCCGGCTCCCGGCCCCGTGGGTGGTGGGCGAGGTCAACGACGGTTGGCGGATGGCGGTGGCGCTGCTGGCCCACGAACGGGTCCAGACCGGGGTGGCCTCGATGGCCGACCGGGGCCGGGAACGTTCGATGGCCCGCGTCCCGATACCGGTCGCCCAACTGGAAGCGGTGGCCCGGGCCGCCGGCCGCCTCGACGACCCCGGCGTCCGTCAGGAACTGACCCGGTTGTGGATCGGGGAGCAGGTGGTCGGCTACCTCAGGCAGCGGGGCACGGTGCATCCCTCGATCGGGAAGCTGTGGCGCACCCGGCAGGGCCGGGCCGCCGCCGACCTGGCCGCCCGACTCCAGTTCCCGACCGGCCCGGCCTGGCTCGATGACGATGAGGACAGCCGGTACTTCGCCTTCCACATCCTGAACTGCCGGGGGATGAGCCTCGGTGGGGGGACCGACGAGATCCAACGGAACACCCTGGGGGAGCGTGCCCTCGGCCTGCCCCGCGAACCGGCCGTCGACCGGAACGTGCCCTTCAACGAACTCCGGCGGAGCTGACCGATCCGCCGGTCGCCGCGGCCGGGGTCGGGTCAACCCATGGCGCTGATGATGGCGGCCACGTCGTCCGGGGTCGTGCGGGGGTTGACGAAGCAGAAGCGGAACACCGGCTTGTCCTCGTGGCGGGAGGGGACCACGAAGGCCAGGCCCTTGGCCAGCATCTCGCCGGTGCAGTACTCGTAGTTCTCGGCGGTCCACCCGATCCGCTCGAACACGACGATGCTCAGCGACGGTCCCCACACGAGCCGGAGATGGTCCGACTCCTCGATCTGGCGAGCCGCCTCCACGGCGAGGTCGAGCGTGGCCTGGATGGCGTTGGCGTAGGCCTCGGTGCCGTAGGTGGCGAGCGAGAACCAGAACGGCAGGCCCCGGGCCCGGCGGGTCAGGTGCATGGCGTAGTCGCTGGGGTTCCAGTCGCCGTGGGTGCCCAGGAAGTCCAGGTAGTCGGCGTGCTGGGCGTGGACCCGGCGGGCCTGTTCGGGATGGCGCCACAGCAGGGCGCAACAGTCGAACGGGGCGAACAACCATTTGTGGGGATCGACGATGACCGAGTCGGCCCGTTCGATGCCGTCGAAGCTGGGACGGGAGGACGGGCAGGCCAGGGCGCCACCCCCGTAGGCCGCGTCGACGTGGAAGAAGACGTCACGTTCCTCGCAGACCCGGCCCACCGAGTCGAGGTCGTCGATGATGCCCAGGTTGGTGGTGCCGGCGGTGGCGACCACCCCGGCCACCCGGTCCGGATGAGCGTCGAGCACAGCGGCCACCGCGGGGCCGGTCAACCGGCCGTCGGGGCCGGTGGCGGCCACCAGGACCTCGGCGTCCATGACCGCGGCCCCCGAGGCCACCGAGGCGTGGGCGGCCGGTGAGGTGACGAAGGCCCAGCGGCCCGGCCGATCCACCCCCCGTTCGGCCAATCGTCGCTCGGCGGCGCCCCGGGCCCCGACCATCGCCGACAGGTTGCCGGCCGTGCCCCCGGCGACGAACACCCCACCGGCCTCGGCGTCGAACCCGCACAGGTCGCACAGCCAGCGCAGGGCCTCGTTCTCGGCGTGGATCGCCCCCGCACCCTCGATCCAGGATCCGCCGTAGATCGAGAAGGCGCTGACCACCATGTCGAACAGCACCGACGCCTCGGTGGGTGCGGCAGGGACGAAGGCCAGGTAGCGGGTGTAGTCGACCGACAGGCAGGACGGGGCCAGCACCTCCGACCAGAGTTGGAGGGCCCGTTCCCCGCCCATGCCCTCCGGGGTGATGGTCTCGCCACAGTGGCGCTCCAGGTCCTCGGCCGAGCGGGGATGATCGAGCGGGATGGGATCGAGCCGGGTCCGCCACAGGGCGTACTCGACGAGTGACCGGGCCAGCGCCGCCGTCTTGGCGTCCTGGCTGTGCATCGAGCCGCTCACGAGGCGGACAATCCGGCGAACTCGGTGTCGAGCTCGTCCTCCTGGGCCCGGCTAAGACCGCCCCAGGTGTAGAGCCTCGAGCGGGTGGCGGCATCGGGGAAGACCAGAGGGTCCTCGGCCAGGGCCGCCAGGTCACCCCCGGACGCCGCGAGGATTTCCTGGACCCCGAGCACCGGGGAGATGTAGCCCACATAGGCGGTGATCGAGGCGGCAACGATCGGGTCGTAGACGTAGTTCATGAAGCGGCCTGCAGCCCTCACATTGCGTGCGCCGGTGGGGATGACCATGGTGTCGAACCATTGGATGCCACCCTCATCGGGGATGATGAACTGGATGTCCGGCCGGCTCGCACGGAGCAAGGCCGCATCGCCCGACCATGCCATGGTGGCCACTAATTCGCCGCTGGACAACAGGGTCGCGAAATCGTCGAAGACGATGGCCCCGAACTGGCCCGATTGAACCGCGGCACTGATCTTGTTCAGGCCGGCGGTGGCGGTCTCGATGGTGGGCCGGGACGGATCGGTGCCGTTGGCGAGCATGGCCATACCGACCGCCTCCCGCATCTCGCCGATGACGCCCACCCGTCCGGCGAACTCGGCGTCGAACAGGTCGTCGACCGAGGTGAGTTCCCGCCCGGTGAGCGCCGGGTCGTAGGCGATACCGGTGATACCGGCCTGCCAGGGGAGTTGGAGACGAGCGCCCCGGTCCCAGGTGTTGGTGAGAAAGGCGGGGTCGAGATTGGCGTGGTTGGGGATGATCTCGATCGGCAGCGGGGTCGCCCAGCCCTGATCGATCATCTGCGCCGCCCGCCAGTAGGTCGGTACGACGATGTCGTACTCCGGCGGTTGCTGGTTGACCGCCCGGTCGATGATGAGCTGATAGCCGTCCTCGTTGTCGGTGTATTCCTCGATGTAGTCGATCGACAGTCCCAGGTCGGTCGAGGCCCGGGCCACGGTGCCCGGATTGGCGCCGTCGTCCACGTCGATGTAGTCGCTCCAGGTCAGCATGGCGAACCCGTCGTCACCCCCCAGGTCGTAGGTGGGGGCGGACCCGGCGTCGGTGGTGCAGGCGGCAAGACCCACCGCCCCCAGACCGGCGAGGAACGAACGGCGGCTCATCCGGGCGGGGGCACCCGCGGCCCGGCCCCGACCGGGGCTCGGGCGTGAGCGTCGGACCGCGGACGGACGGCGGCGTGAGGCTCGGATGGTCATCGGTATTCCTCCAGACGGGCCTGGATGCCCAGGGTTGCGCCGATGACGGCGACGAGGGCGAGGACGACCGCGGCCACCGGCAGCCACCGGACGGCCGAGGCGGCTTGGCTGACCCCGTCGTCGAACTGGATCCGGTTGTCGGACAGGACGCTCTCCAGGCTGGTGTTCATCCCGTTGAAGGTGGAGATGCCGGTGCTCTCGAACTGGGTGACCGCAGCGTCCCGGTCGGCCGTTTGGGACGACAGCTGCAGGATCGACTCGGTGCTGGCCCGGTAGCGGGCCCAGCGGGCCATGGCCTCCGCGGCCGCCGCCTCCTCCCGGGGTGAATCGGCGGCCTCGACGATCACCCCGAGGCGGGTCTCGATGTCGGCCATCGTCTCGGCCTGGTTCCGCTCCAGGGCAGAGCCGAGCACATCGAGGCCGACGCCGGACTGGAGCTCGTACACCAGCGACTGGACCGAGGCGGTGCGGTCGATGGCCTGGTAGCCACCCTCGGTGGCATTGGTGAGGGCGCTGGATCGGGTGGATGTGGCGACGAAAGAGTAGATCAGCAGACCGGCCAGGGCGAGGCCGGCCAGGAACAGGCCAGGGTTGATCATCCGGTTGGTGCGGCGGAAGGTGCCGTACTGAAGCCAGACGGCCACGGCGAGGGCGGGGATCCCGAACAGCCAGGAGAGGCGGATCAGGTTGGCGGCGCGCCCGTGCTCGGCCTTCAGCTGGGTCTGGGCCCGCCCGGTCACGACGTCGGCGGCCGGGGCGACCGAGGTGCGCGACAGACGGAGCGCAGCCAGCAACTCGGTGTCGTCACCGGCCGGTGACGCCCGGGAGGCCTCGATATGACCGTTGTAGGTGACGAGGCCGGACGAGATGGTCTTGAGGGCGTCGTGGGCCTCGTTGTCGTCGCCGACGAAACGCGCCACGTCCTCCACCTGGGAAGAGGTGCGTTGCACCGCGTCGAGATAGAGGTTCTGCTGGACCCGGGCACCGGTGGTGCCCGAACCGGCGAGATACACCGCGGTCGCCGACGCATCGGCTTCGGCCATACTGGCCCGGACGTTCTGGACCGCCAGCAATGACGGGGCGGTATTGGTCTCGAGTTCGTCCGAGGAAGTCCTCAGGATCAGGCCGGCGGCGGCGGTGATCGCGGCGAAGACGACCGTGAGAACGATGAGTGCCGTGGTGGTCACCCGATACCAGCCGGGCGTCGTGCGGGGCGACCACGCGACGGCTCTGGACCGGGAGAACGAGGGATCCTCGGAAAGGTCGCCGGTGGCCTGGTTATCCGCAGCGGACGCTGGAGGAGGCGGAAGGGCGGTGGATGTAGCCATTGGCGCACCAGGTTAGGGGCAGAGTGGCGAGTAGAATCGCCCACGGTGTCGTCAGCAGCTTCTTCACCATGGTCGCCCCCGCCGCCGGCCATGAACGATTCCGGCTCGCTCGCCCACTATGCGGCGGCCGCCGCCAGCCTTCGTGACGCCCTTGACGAGCTGGATGACTCACCGTCATTCCTGGTCGTGACGTCGGACGAACCGGGGCCGGCCACCGCGGCTCGGCTCGGTGATGCCCCTGACGTCGCGTCCCGCCTGTGGTCCTGGATCACGGCCCTCCAGCAGGCGGTCGACGAGCTCGCCGGGATCGATGTCGACGCCCGGCCCCAAGAGCTGACCGACGGTCTGACCCGGGCCTGGATCCCCGATCCCGACGACCCGTCGACCCGGATCACGATGGCCGAACTGGCCCGGCGGGCCCGTGACGGCTTCGACACCGTCCGGGCCCAGGTGGCCGCGATCGATCAGGCCTGGCGGACGGTCCTTCCCGACATGGACGCGGCCCGGCTCACCATCGACCGTCTCCGGGCCGAGGCCGAGGCCCTCGGCGTGGTGGAGCCGCTGCTCGGTAGGGCCGAGTCGATGTGCGCCGATCTCCGGCAACGTCTCGTGGCCGATCCCCTGTCGGTGGCCGTCGACGAGGGCAGCGTCCTGGTGGCCACGGTCGGTGAGGCGGCCAACGAGCTGGCGCGGGCCCGCACCGGCCACGACGGTCTGGTCGGTGATCTGGCCGGGGCGGCCCAACAGCTGGCGGTGCTGCGGGCTCTGCGGGCGCGGGCCGAGGCGGCCGGCGAGCTCGCGGTCGAGAAGGTTGTCGGCGACCTCGAGGTCGTTCGGGTACCGTCGATCGACGTGCTCGACGGACCAGGGGGCCTGAGCGCCCGCCTCGACGATGTACTCGGCCGGACCGACCAGCTCGACTGGCCACAGCAGCGCGCCCTGCTGGATGCCTGGAAGCGCCTGGCCGATCGGCTGCAGTATCAGCTGGAGGAATCGGAGCAGACCACTCGCCGGCCCCTGGCGCGGCGCGACGAGCTCCGGGGCCGTCTGGCCGCCTACCGGGTGAAGGTGGCCGCGGCCGGTCGGGCCGAGGATCAGGCCACGGGCGCCCTGGTCGACGAGATCCGTCACGAGTTGTTCACCGCGCCGAGCGATCTCGACGCGGCGGAGACGACGTTGGAGAA